>DASUON010000168.1:0-13880 GCA_036276615.1 Burkholderiaceae bacterium | reverse complement strand
CGACCGCTGAGGTCGTGACCGGCAATCCAACGCAGGCACATGCGGGTGGTGGGGTGGGTACCGGTGCCAAACGCCAAGCCTGGGTCCAGACGCAGCACCTTCTGTGCAGCGGCGGGCGGCTCGTGCCAGGTGGGCACGATCCAGAACGTGGGGGTGATGTCCACCGGGTCGAACTGCGACTGTGTCAAGCGCACCCAGTCCTGCTCCGGCACGGGCTGAACGCCCACCACTTCCGCACCCTCAAAAAAGTCCTGCACCACCAGCAGGCGCGCGGCGTCGTCGGCCTGCGCTTGGGTGGCAAACAGCGCCGTCACCGTGGACCGCTGCCAACCCGCCTTGGGCGCGGGCATGCCCGGCTCACCGAACAAGGCCTGCTCGTGCGGCGTTTGGGCATCGGCATCCTCCACCGACACGCTGAGCGCGTCCAGCGACTCCAGCGCCTCGCTGACGGGTTCGACGCCCTCTTCGGGCACGCGCAGCACCAGTTCAAACATGCAGATGTCCTACGGTTTCAGCGCTGGCGTTGGGCCAGCCACTCTTCCAGGTAATGGATGTTGGTGCCGCCGGTGATGAAGTTGGCGTCCACCATCAGTTCGCGGTGCAGCGGAATGTTGGTGTGGATGCCTTCCACCACCGTCTCGGCCAGGGCCGTGCGCATGCGGGCCAGCGCCTGTTCGCGGGTGTCCCCGTGCACAATGATCTTGCCCACCATGGAGTCGTAGTTGGACGGCACAAAGTAGTTGGCGTACACGTGCGAGTCGACCCGCACGCCAGGGCCGCCCGGTGCGTGCCAGGTGGTGATGCGGCCAGGCGACGGCGTGAACTTGTAAGGGTCTTCGGCGTTGATGCGGCACTCGATGGCATGCCCACGCAACTGCACCTGACGCTGGGTGAAGGGCAGCTTCTCGCCGTAAGCCACCGCGATTTGGGTGCGCACGATGTCGATGCCGGTGATCCACTCCGTGACCGGGTGCTCCACCTGCACGCGGGTGTTCATTTCGATGAAATAGAACTCGCCGTTTTCGTACAGGAACTCGAAGGTGCCCGCACCGCGGTAGCCGATCTTCTTGCAGGCAGCAGCACAGCGTTCACCAATCTTTTCGATCAGGCGGCGGGGGATGCCGGGGGCCGGGGCTTCCTCAATCACCTTCTGGTGGCGCCGCTGCATGGAGCAGTCGCGCTCGTGCAGGTACACCGCATTGCGGTGCTGGTCGGCCAGCACCTGGATTTCGATGTGACGCGGGTTCTGGAGGAATTTCTCCATGTACACCGCCGGGTTGCCAAACGCGGCACCGGCTTCGGCCTTGGTGGTCTGCACCGCGTGCAGCAGGGCCGCCTCGGTGTGCACCACACGCATGCCACGGCCACCGCCACCGCCCGCGGCCTTGATGATGACGGGGTAGCCGATGGCCTTGGCCGTGCGTTTGATGACCACCGGGTCGTCAGGCAGTGCACCTTCGGAGCCCGGCACCGTGGGCACACCCGCACGGATCATGGCCTGCTTGGCAGACACCTTGTCGCCCATCAGGCGAATGGATTCCGGGGTGGGGCCAATGAACTTGAACCCGCTTTTCTCGACCCGCTCGGCAAAGTCGGCGTTTTCACTCAGGAAGCCATAACCGGGGTGAATGGCCTCGGCGTCGGTGACTTCCGCCGCCGAAATGATGGCCGGCATGTTCAGGTAGCTCTGCCCGGAGGGTGCCGGGCCGATGCACACGGCCTCGTCAGCCAGGCGGACGTATTTGGCGTCGCGGTCGGCCTCGGAGTAGACCATCACGGCTTTGATGCCCATCTCGCGGCAGGCCCGCTGCACGCGCAGCGCAATTTCGCCGCGGTTGGCGATCAGGATCTTTTTGAACATGGATGCGGGCTCACTCGATCACGAACAGGGGCTGACCGTATTCCACGGCGTCGCCGTTCTCCATGAGGATCTGGGTGACGGTGCCGGACTTGTCCGCTTCGATCTCGTTGAGGATCTTCATGGCCTCGACGATGCAGATGGTCTCGCCTTCCTTGACCGTGCTGCCCACTTCCACGAAGGGCTTGGCACCCGGGCTGGACGCACGGTAGAACGTGCCCACCATGGGGGACTTGACCACATGGCCGCTCGGTGCAGCAGGCGCTTCAACCACAGGCGCTGCAGCGGGTGCAGCGGCCAAGGCGACCGCTGGTGCCGGTGCCATTGCCGGGGCGTAGGCCACCACCGGGGCGACACCGCCCACCGGGCCCTTGACGATGCGAACCTTGCCTTCAGCTTCGGTGATCTCCAGCTCCGAGACGTTGGATTCGGAGACCAGATCGATCAGGGTTTTCAGTTTGCGCAAGTCCATGACATCTCCAGCGATTTATCAGCAATTGAATCGAATTTGAGCCAAAAATCTGACCTCAATCCATCGGGCCCAGGCACCCGAAGCCGGGCAGTTTACACGAGGCTTTCACACCACCGCGGACTTCCACCCTCTGCACGCACCAATCAAAAGTCGAAACTTATCGAAAAATCAACCCAGAAGGGTATCTTTCAATCCAATTCACAGAAGTTCCCAGGCCTTCAGATCATCCGGCGTCAGCTTGCCCAGCTTGCGCTGCACCACCGTGCCCGACGTGTCGAAAACCACCGAAAAAGGCAGGCCGCCACTCACATTGCCCAAGGCCCGGGACAACTCCACCCCCTGGGAGCCCGCCAACCCCACGGGGAACGACAGGGGTCGAGCCTGCAAAAAACGCTGAACAGGCGCCAACTGATCCACGGCCAAGCCCACCACCCGCCAACCCCGGGCCTGCTGCGCCCGGTGAAACGCGTCGAGCATGGGCAGCTCTTCCACACAGGGCGGGCACCAAGTGGCCCAAAAATTGAGCACCAGGCGCTGGCCACGCAGGTCGGCCAAGCGCAACACCCCGCCCTGCGGAGATTCGAAACCCTGCGACCAGAGCGCCTGAACCACGTCATCCTCCACCGGAGCGGGACGCATCCGCCACCAGGCGGTTCCAGCGCCAGCCAACGCGGCCAGCGCTGCCACCCCCAGCCAGGTTCGGCGATTCCGTGCGGGCATCATGGCCGTCTCTCCCCTGCAACGGGCTCCGCCGCCAACAACGCACGCACCGCAGCCACATCGCCCCGCGCCTTGCGGCCCTGGGCATCGGGCCGGAGCGCCCCACGCAGGTCATCGGCGTCGTACGACACCAGGTGCACACCCACGTCTTCGTTCAGTTCCGGGCAGCGTGCTGACACGCTCAACACCTCCACGGTACGCCCGGTGAACCCGGTGGTGGTCCCCACGTCGTACCGCACGCCACGGTTGATCAATTCGATTTCGGCGGATTTGGGGTCGTCACAAAACAACTGCAACCAGACATCGGTCAATCGGGTGGCCGTGCCGTTCCAGACCGCGCCCGTCAGGTGAGGGTGAAAAGCCTGCAAGCGCACCATCCACACCAAGGCCAAGGCCCGCAACGCGGCCAGTTCAGTGGGCTGGGTGTCGCTGCAGAACACCGCCAGGTGTTCGCGCACGGCAGCCTCCAGCACGTCGTTGTCGGGCAGGCGGGTGCGCTGGGGCAAGCCCAACTGCTGCACGGCACGGCGTTTGGCGGGGCCGTATTCCAGCCCTTCGTCCACCACCAGCCGGGCGGCGGTGGCGGCGATTTCCAATTCAAGGGTGTCGGTTGACATGGGCGCATTGTGCCCGGGCAACCATCCCTCGGGTGGCGGGTTCTTAGAATCGCCCCATGCACATTCACATCCTGGGCATTTGCGGCACCTTCATGGGGGGTGTCGCCGCCCTGGCCCGCGAGGCCGGCCACCGCGTCACCGGTTGCGACGCGGGCGTCTACCCCCCCATGAGCGACCAGTTGCGGGCATTGGGCATCGACCTGATCGAAGGTTTTGGTGCCGACCAGATGGCGTTGAAGCCCGACGTGTTCGTGGTGGGCAACGTGGTGTCGCGCGCACGCCTGCCCGACGGCTCGCCCAAGTTTCCATTGATGGAAGCCATCCTGGACGCCGGAGCCCGCTACACCAGCGGCCCCCAATGGCTGGCGGAACACGTCTTGCACGGACGGCATGTGCTGGCGGTGGCGGGCACCCACGGCAAGACCACCACCACCTCCATGCTGGCGTGGATCCTGGAATGCGCTGGGCTGCAACCCGGCTTTCTGGTGGGCGGTGTGCCGCTGAACTTTGGTGTGTCGGCCCGGCTGGGTCAGCAGCCTTGCTTCGTGATCGAAGCCGACGAGTACGACACGGCGTTTTTTGACAAGCGCAGCAAGTTCGTCCACTACCGCCCCCGCACGGCGGTGCTGAACAACCTGGAGTTCGACCACGCCGACATCTTCGACGATCTGGCCGCCATCGAACGCCAATTCCACCACCTGGTGCGCACCGTTCCCCCCAGTGGCCGTGTGGTGGTCAACGACCTGGAGGAAAGCCTCACCCGCGTGTTGCACCAGGGCTGCTGGAGCGAAGTGCGCAGCTTTGGCAGCACGGTGGCCGACTTCAGCGCCGATGGCGATGCCTCGGACTTTGTGGTGCGAACGGCTGCGGCCCACCCCGCCGAAGCGCCCCGTGTGCAATGGTCACTGAGCGGCACCCACAACCAGCTCAACGCCTTGGCCGCGATGGCAGCAGCTGAACATGTGGGCGTGCCGCCCGCGGTGGCGGCAAAAGCCCTGGCCAGCTTCCAGAACGTGCGCCGCCGCCTGGAGGTGCGTGGCGAGGTGGCAGGGGTGACGGTGTACGACGACTTCGCCCACCACCCCACCGCCATCCGCACCACGGTGGATGGCCTGCGGCAGCGCCTGAACCGGGAAGGGCGTCAGGCCGATCGCATCCTGGCGGTGTTTGAACCCCGCAGCAACACCATGAAGCTGGGGGCCATGAAGGCCCAACTGCCCTGGAGCCTGGAAAGTGCTGACCTGGCGTTTTGCCACGCCGCCGGTCTGGGCTGGGATGCAGGCGAAGCCCTGGCCCCCATGGGGGAACGCGCCCAGGTGGCGCAAAACATCGAGGCCCTGGCCGCTCAAGTGCTGTCAGCCGCCCGCCCCGGTGACCACCTGCTGTGCATGAGCAACGGTGGATTCGGCAGCATTCACCAGATTCTGCTGAACCAATTGCTACACAAAATGTAGCAATTAATTCAATCAGAAAAAGCGCTAAAGGTCAATTTCATCAATAACCAATGGTGAGCGTGGGCACATCCACCCTCACCACCGGTTTGGCCAGCGCCGCGCTGGCGGCGCGCGCAAACGCCTGGGCCCAGGCGCGATGTTCGGCATCTGCAAACCGATCCTGCCCCGCCCCCACCGCCACCGCCACCACCTTGTCGGCCGTCAGCACCTTGCCGGTGGCACGAACGGGCTCACATTCCAGCGCCACAAACTGCTCGTCCAGCCAGACGCGGGCGGCCTCGTGCGTCATGGGTTGCACCTCGTCCAGGTCGAAGCGGTACGTGGCTGCATCGCTCCAGCTGACGCTGACTTCACTTTTCATGGTGGCGATTCCTTGAGATCAGGGATGAGACGGATGCGTTTCATTGTGCACCAGCCCCACCCCCACCTCCTCAACGCTCGCGACGCGCCGCCACGGCGTTGGACAGCACCTCCAAGGCCTGGACGGAGTCGTCCCAGCCCAGGCAGGCGTCGGTGATGCTCTTGCCGTATTCCAGCTTGCAGGGATCGTCTTTTCCGGGCGTGAACTTCTGGGCACCGGCCTCCAGGTGGCTTTCGATCATCACCCCGAAGATTCGGGTGGACCCACCGGCGATCTGCCCGGCCACGTCACGCGCCACATCCAACTGCTTTTCGTGCTGTTTGCTGCTGTTGGCGTGGCTGAAGTCCACCATCAGGCTGGGGTGCAGCTTGGCCGCTTCGAGGTCTTTGCAGGCCACCTCGACGCTTGCGGCGTCGTAGTTGGGCCCTTTGCCGCCGCGCAGGATGACGTGGCAGTCCTTGTTGCCCTTGGTCTGCACGATGGCCACCTGGCCATTCTTGTGCACCGACAGGAAGTGGTGGCCACGAGACGCCGCCTGGATGGCATCGGTGGCGATGCGGATGTTGCCGTCGGTGCCATTCTTGAAACCGATGGGCGCTGACAGACCGGAGGCCAGCTCGCGGTGCACCTGGCTTTCGGTGGTGCGGGCCCCGATGGCACCCCAGGAAATCAGGTCGCCAATGTATTGAGGGGAGATCACGTCCAGGAACTCGCTGCCCGCGGGCAAGCCCATGCGGTTGATCTCGATCAGCAGCTGACGGGCCATGCGCAGACCTTCGTCGATGCGGAAGCTGCCGTCCAGGTACGGGTCGTTGATCAAACCCTTCCAGCCCACGGTGGTGCGGGGTTTTTCGAAATAGACGCGCATCACGATTTCCAGCGTGTCGGCGTATTGGTCACGCACGGCCTTCAGGCGACGGGCGTAGTCAATGGCCGCCGCCGGGTCGTGGATGGAGCAGGGCCCGGTGACGACCAGCAGGCGATCATCCTTCCCGTTCATGATGCGGTGGATGTTCTGGCGCGTCTGGCTGATCAGTGCCTCCACCGCCGTGCCGTGGATGGGGAAGAAGCGAATGAGGTGTTCTGGAGGGGGCAACACGGTGATGTCCTGGATGCGTTCGTCGTCGGTCTGGCTGGTTTTTTCGGCGGTCGCATACCAAGAAGACGGTTGATGCTTGGGGTTCGCAGGGGCGTTCATGCAGGTTCTCCAGGAATCGATTCAGGCCAGGGACAAAAAAAAACCGCCGGGGTTTCCGGCGGTTGGCTTGAGGTGCTTGGGTGCGCTTTTTGAGGGCTCAGGCTTGCATCTCTCGACCGCCGTTGGGGCGTGAGAACCAAAAGTGAGCAAAGTAAAAGCGAGCCGTTTGCATGTCTTGCAATGTAGCACAAGCCAGATCAGGCCGTCCCACCCACCGTGAGACCATCAATGCGCAAGGTGGGCTGGCCCACGCCCACGGGCACGCTCTGGCCTTCCTTGCCACAGGTGCCCACGCCACTGTCCAGCTTCAGGTCGTTGCCGATCATGCCGATGCGGGTCAGGGCCTCGGGGCCATTGCCGATGAGGGTGGCCCCTTTCACGGGATACTGGATTTTCCCGTTCTCCACCCAGTAGGCCTGACTCGCGCTGAACACGAACTTGCCGCTGGTGATGTCCACCTGCCCGCCACCAAAGTTGGTGGCGTACAAGCCCTTCTGGATGCTGGCCACGATTTCCTGGGGGTCCTTGTCACCGGCCAGCATGTAGGTGTTGGTCATACGGGGCATGGGCACATGGGCGTAACTTTCGCGGCGGCCATTGCCGGTGGGAGCCACGCCCATCAGGCGGGCGTTCAGGCTGTCCTGGATGTAGCCCTTGAGGATGCCGTCTTCGATCAGCACGTTCTTCTGGCTGACACAGCCCTCGTCGTCCACGTTCAGGCTGCCGCGACGGTCGGCGATGGTGCCGTCGTCCAGCACCGTGACCCCCTTGGCCGCCACACGCTGACCCACCCGTCCGCTGAACGCGCTGGAACCCTTGCGGTTGAAATCGCCCTCCAGACCGTGGCCCACCGCCTCGTGCAACAGCACACCAGGCCAACCCGGGCCCAGCACCACGGTCATTTCACCGGCCGGTGCGGGGCGCGACTCCAGGTTGACCAGCGCCGAGTTCACGGCCTCGTCCACATACTGGTCCACCAGCGCGTCATCGAAATGCGCCATGCCGAAGCGCCCGCCCCCACCGGATGACCCGGTTTCGCGGCGCCCGTTGTGCTCCGCAATGACCGACACCGACAGGCGCACCAACGGGCGCACATCGGCCGCCAGGGTGCCGTCGGCGCGGGCCACCAGCACCACGTCGTATTCACCCGCCAGACCGGCCATGACCTGCACGATGCGCGGGTCCTTGGCCTTGGCCTTTTTTTCCACCTTTTCCAGCAAGGCCACCTTGGCCGTGCTGTCCAGCGTGGCGATGGGGTCCAGACCGGGGTAGAGCGAACGCGAACGGGCCACCTTCTTGGCCCCCACCTTGCGGGCCACCACAGGATTCGGGGCCACCTTGACCCGCTTGGTCTGTCCCTGCGCACCGATGGCGCGCACGGTCTGGGCGGCGTCGGACAGGGCGGCCCAGCTCAAATCGTCGGAATAGGCAAAGGCGGTTTTTTCGCCGCTGACGGCGCGCACGCCCACGCCCTGGTCGATGCTGAAGCTACCGGTCTTGACGATGCCTTCTTCCAGGCTCCAGCCTTCGGCGCGGGTGT
This sequence comes from Burkholderiaceae bacterium, assembly GCA_036276615.1. Classification (GTDB taxonomy): domain Bacteria; phylum Pseudomonadota; class Gammaproteobacteria; order Burkholderiales; family Burkholderiaceae_C; genus UBA2334. The sequence goes on along the minus strand of DASUON010000168.1, from coordinate 5,660 downwards.
ACTGGAAGTACAGGTCGGCGTCGTCCACCCCGGGTTGGGACAGGATGTCGCCCAACGCACGTTTGAGGTGGGCTTCGGTCAGGTCATAGGGGGCCAGCAGCAGGCTCTGGGCCACGGCCAGTCGTTCCAGGGTGGGTTCGCGTGAAATCATGGGGCCATTGTAGAAACACCCGAACGCAACTGCTTTCGGGTGGTTTTAAACACAGAAAACGGCTTCGCCGCTTATCTGACCTGCCCGTGCTGCTGCAAAAACAACAGCAACGCGCCATCGTCCAGATCAGACAAACCCCGCTCACACGCCGCGGCAAACACAGCGGCAGCACGCGCCCCCAATGGACCCGCAAACCCGGCAGACGCTGCCGCCTGTTGCGCCAGGCCCGTGTCCTTGGCCAGCAGGCTCATGTGGGCACGGGGGTTCAAATCACCCGCAACGGCCCGGCGCATGCGGTCGCTGGCGATCCAGCTCTGGCCACTGGATTGTTCGATCACCTCCAGCGTCTGCCCCAGGTCCAGGCCCATCTGCCCCGCCAGGGCCAGCACCTCGGCGGCACCCACCAGGTTGATGCCCGCCAGCAAGTTGTTGACCAGTTTGGTCCGAGCCCCATCGCCCAGGCGCTCTCCCAGCCGAAACACGGGCTGGGCCAATTGAGCCAACACGGCCTCGTGGCGGGCCACCACCGCCTCGGCCCCGGCCACCATGAGGCTCATGGTGCCCGCGCGGGCCCGCACCGGGCCACCGGACATGGGGGCGTCGATGCTGTCCACGCCCTGAAGGGCCAACCGCTCGGCCATGGACACCACGTCCTGTGGGGAAATGGTGGGACACCACATCACGGTCTGCCCTGCTTGGAATGCCGCAGCGGCGGCATCGTCTTCCCAAGCATGGCCATCGGGAGTCGGGTCGCCCCACATCACGTCGCGGCATTGAGGGGCATCGACCACCGCCACCACCAACAGGCCATCTGCAGGCAAGGCGCGCACCACGGCGGCAGGTGTGGGCTGAACCGTCAAGCCCAGGGCCGACGCCTGATCGCACCGCGCGGCGTCAATGTCGCACACATGCACCGCCCAACCGCCATCCCGCAGCCTTGCGGCCATGGCCAGGCCCATGTTGCCGATGCCGATGACGCCCACCCGCTTCATCTGGGGCCCCTCAGGTCTGCACCAGCCGCTTGGCCTTGGCAATGGACATGAGGATGCCCAGGCCCAGGCCCAGGGTCACCATGGCAGTGCCGCCATAACTGATGAAGGGCAAGGGCACGCCCACCACCGGCAGGATGCCGCTGACCATGCCCATGTTCACGAAAGCGTAGACAAAAAAGATCATGGACACCGCCCCCGCCATCAGCCGCGCAAACAGGGTGGGCGCTTCGGCGGCAATCATCAGCCCCCGTGCCACCAGGAACAACAGACAGGCGATGAGCCCCAGCACCCCCACCAAGCCAAACTCTTCGGAGAACGCGGCAAAAATGAAATCGGTGGTCCGCTCGGGAATGAACTCCAGGTGCGTTTGCGTGCCCTGCATGAACCCCTTGCCCCACACCCCTCCCGAGCCGATGGCGATCATGCCCTGGATGGTGTGAAACCCTTTGCCGAGGGCATCGCGGGTGGGGTCCATGAGTGTGCAAACGCGCTGCTTCTGGTATTCCCGCAGCACTTTCCAGTCCACATCGGGCATGCAGAGCTGGTCACTGAACGACACCAGCAAGGTCACGCCCACCACCCCCAGCAGCATCGGGGGGAGGATGAGCTTCCAGCTCAGACCGGCGAAATAGATGACAAACAAGCCCGCGGAAAACACCAGCAGGGCGGTGCCCAGGTCCGGCTGCTTCATGATGAGTCCAAAGGGCACCAGCAGCAGCACACCGGCCACCGCAAAGTCGAAGGGACGCAGCTGCCCCTCGCGCCGCTGGAACCACCACGACAGCATGAGCGGCATGGCAATTTTCATGATCTCGCTGGGCTGGATGACCATGCCCACGTTCAGCCAGCGCGTGGCCCCTTTCTTGGTGATGCCAAACAGGGCGACGGCGATGAGCAGCGACACCCCGAACACGTACAGCGGAACCGCAAACCCCATCAGCCGCTGGGGCGGCACTTGCGCCACCACAAACACCACGGTGGCCGCAATCAGCATGTTGCGGGCATGATCAGCAAAGCGGGTGCCATGATCAAAACCCGCTGAATACATGGTCATCAGCCCCAGGCCGCACAGCAGCAGCGTGGCCAGAACGAGCCAACGGTCAAACCCCAGAAACCAGGGAGACAGACGTTGAAGGAGCGAGGGTTTGTTGATGACGGCAGACACCCGCCTATTATCCCGGCCATGGACCAGCCCTCTGCCGTCACCCACCTGCTTTACCTGCATGGCTTTCGCTCATCCCCCCAGTCCATGAAGGCGATGAAGATGGCGCAGTGGGTGGCCCGGCACCGGCCCGGGCTCACGTTCTGGTGCCCACAGCTCCCCCCCTCCCCCGCCGAAGCCATGGCCCTGGTTCGCCAAACCCTGGACACCTGGCCCACGCACATGGCGGTGATGGGGTCGTCCCTGGGCGGCTTTTACGCCACCTGGGTGGCCGAGCACCTGCCTTCGGCCCGCCATGCGCCGGTGGTGTTGATCAACCCCGCCGTGGACCCCGCGCGGGACTTGGCCCGCTACATTGGCGAGCAAACCGCCTGGCACAACCCCCAAGAGCGGTTCTTCTTCCAGCCGCACTTTGTGGACGAACTCCGGCAGTTGGGCCAACCGCCGCTGACCGACCCGCAGCGTTACCAGGTGTGGGCCGCCACGGCGGACGAGGTGCTGGACTGGCACGACATGCAAGCGCGCTACGCACACGGCCAACTGCAGGTGGTCCAGGGCTCGGACCACGCCCTGAGCGACTTTGACCAACACCAGCCCTGGATGCTGAGACACCTGGGGCTGGCGGGCTGATCAGCGGCCCAGCTCTTTCAGGTAATCGGCCCGGGCGGCCACGGCAGTGTCGGAAAAGTCAGAGAACAGGCCGTCGATGCCTGCACGGTAGAACAGCAGGTACTCGGCCTTGGGGTCGCCCTTGAGGTCGGCGGTCAGGCGCTTGGCTTCGTTGCGGAAGGTCCAGGTGTGCACGGTCAGGCCCAGCTTGTGGGCATCGGCAATCAGCGTGGTGGGGGTGGACGTGCTGGCGTCCATGTAGTTGACCGCGCCGTCCTTGTTCACGTCCACCATCTTGCCGTCGGTGCCGTAGGTGCCTTTGACCGGAATGATGTAAGGCTTCCACGGTGCCACGGCATCGGCGTATTTTGCAATTTCGGCCAGGCCAGCGGGGGTGACCATGGAACCGAACAGTTCGGTCTTGCCGGCACGGGTCCAGTCGTAGGGGCGGTCGAACGGTGCGGCAAAGGTGACGGCCCCGGTCTTGAAGTCGTAGTCGTCCCCGTCCACCAGCTGCACCAGGCGAACCTGGGTCTTGGTGCGCAGGTACTTGAGGTTGGCGGTCTCGAACGATTGGATGATGACCGGCGACGTTTTCTGGGTGTAGCCGTACTCGTTCAGGATGGCCAACAGGCGGTCTTCCAGCTTCAGACCCGCGTCTTCGTGGTAGGTGGGGTGTTTGGTTTCGGGGTACACGCCGATGGTCTTGCCACGCTTGGCCCCTTCGGTCTTGGCCAGGTTCAGCACCTCGCGGAAGGTGGGAATCTGGTAGAGGCCGTTGTAGGCGGTGCTGCGGTCGGAGAGCGGCTGGACGGCGCGAAGGGTCTTGATTTCGGCCAGGGTGAAGTCGGTGGCAAACCAGCCGGTTTCGGCCACGCCATCCACCATCCGGGTGGTCTTGCGGCTGGCGAACTCGGGGCGGCTGGCCACGTCGGTGGTGCCGGTGATGTTGGGTTCGTGGCGGGCAATCAGTTCGCCATCCTTGGTGGCCACCAGGTCGGGTTCGATGAAATCGGCCCCCATCTCGATGGCCTTCAGGTAGCCCTCCAGCGTGTGGTCGGGCAGGTAACCGGCGGCACCACGGTGACCAATGACCAGCGGTTGTTGGCCGTTGAGGGTCTGGAAGGGCAGCGGATCGCTGCCACCACAGGCCGTCAGCGCGACCACCGCAGCACAAACCACGGACGGAACCAAGGCCCAACGATGGAGAAGGGATGACATGGACAAACTCCTGAACGGTGAAAGAAAGATGACAATCTAGTGAGCCAATGTGGCCGCTGTGTGACAGCGACGCGGCACCATCGGCGGGCTACACTGCGCCCTCGCTGACACCCCAACCCCGAAAGTTCCCCTTGTTTGTCCTGTTCGACGACGCCGGCAAATTCCTGACCGGCCGCATCCTGTCCGAAGCCGATGCCTCCCTCCAGGTGGAGCTGGAATCCGGCAAGCGGGTGAAGGTCAAGGCCGCCAACGCGCTGCTCAAGTTCGAAAAGCCCGAGCCCGCCGCGCTGATGGCCAGCGCCCATGCGGTAGCTTCGGGCATGGAACTGGAAATGGCCTGGGAATTTGCGCCGGAAGACGAATTCGGCTTTGCCGACCTGGCGCGGGACTATTTCTCGGCCAACGCCCCCTTGTCCGAACAGGTGGGCACCCTGCTGGCCTTGTTCGAGGCCCCCCATTACTTCCGCCGCGCCGGCAAGGGCCGCTTCAAGAAGGCCCCGCAGGAACAGGTGCAGCAAGCCCTGGCCGCCATCGAAAAGAAAAAGGCGCTGCAAGCCCAGATCGACACCTGGGTGGCCGAGCTGGCCGCAGGCCAGTGCCCCGAGGCCATTCGCCAGCAGCTCTACAAGATCCTGTTCAAACCCGACAAGAACGCGCCTGAATACAAGGCCGTGGTCGAGGCCGCCAAACAAACCCACACCGCACCCCTGGCGCTGCTGAAACAGGTGGGGGCCATCCGCAACGCCTACCAGTTCCACAGGCAGCGTTTCTTGTTTGAGCATTTCCCCAAGGGCACAGGGTTTCCAACGCTGCAAGCGCCGCCCGTCACCGACGAGCTGCCCCTGGCCAGCGTGCGCGCCTTCTCGGTGGACGACTCGTCCACCACCGAGATCGACGACGCCCTCTCCGTCCAGGGCCTGGGCACCGGCACCGTCACGCTGGGCATCCACATCGCCGCGCCGGGCCTGGCCATTGCACCCGACAGCGCCATCGACCAGGTGGCCCGCCACCGCCTGAGCACCGTTTACATGCCCGGGCACAAGGTCACCATGCTGCCCGACGAGGTGGTGCAGACCTACACCCTGCAGGAAGGGCGCGACTGCCCCGCGCTGTCGCTGTACGTCTCCATCGACGAAGCCACCCTGGCCTTCACCGCCACCCGCACCCTGGCCGAGCGCGTGCCCATTGCCGCCAACCTGCGCCGCGACCAGCTCGACGACGTGCTGACGGACTCCTTTTTTGAGAGCGCCTCACGCTTATCAGAAAAGTGCGAGGAGGCAAAAACACCTGAAGCCGACGCCCCCCACATCGCCCTGACCTGGAGCGACGAACTGCGGTTTCTGTACCGCCTGGCCAAGCACCTCAAGGCCCAGCGCGAGGTGGTGCGCGGCAAACCCGAAACCTTCAACCGGCCCGACTACACCTTCAAGCTGGTGGGCGACGCCAACGACGCTGGCCAGAACCCGGGCAGCGTCGCACCTTCGGCCGACGGCCCCCAGGGCAACGAGACCGTGGTCATCGGAAC
>DASUON010000167.1:0-4096 GCA_036276615.1 Burkholderiaceae bacterium | reverse complement strand
GTCGCCCATTCATGACCGCTTGATGATTTCCCTCAACACCGCTCCGCTTCCTGCCAACTGGATCAACCAGAGGCCCCCCAACGTGTTGGCCACCCCTGCGGAAGTCTCGGATGTCAGCGCATTGACATTGCCTGTGCCTGTGCCTGAGCGGGAGACCTCCATCCATCTGCCGACACAGGTTTCGCTGGAGGGTGAACTTTTCCTGCAAGTGACCCAGCTGCCCAGCACGCTGCTCGCCCCGGAAAAGACCTATGGACCCAATGGCCGCATTCATGTGAAGGCGGGGCAAATGCAAGTCTGGGAGCAGGCGTCAGACAACCCCCTCGGTCAACTGATGGGACGCAATGCCGCCCAGGGCTCGATGCAAAACCGCCTGAAAGGACTGGGGGAAGCGCTGCTGGACCAAGTGAGCAACCGCCCGGTGGCCTACCGGCAATCCGTCGTCAATGTGAAGGCACCCGATGCCGCCTCCAAGATTCAGAGCGCGGCCATCCATTCACTTCAAGAGTTCCAGAGTTCACCCAGCTCACGGGTGGAACTGAGTGTTCAGACCCGATCGGGCGCACACGTGCGCCTGACCCTTGTCGACAAAAACCCCGATGAAAACGATCCCCGTGGTTCAGGGCTTTCGGTCGAGATTGAGGTAGACGGCGAACTCACCCAGGCCGACAAGGCTGCACTGAAATCATTGGCCAGCGGATTTGAAAAAGCCATTCAGGGACTTGCAGATGACACCACGCAAGTCGACCTGCAAGGGCTGACCAACTTTGACCACCAGGTGATTTCGACGCTTGAGCTGAAAACCCAGGTCCATGGTCGGGATGCTCGTGGCATTCGTTACGAAAAACTGGCAGCCAATTTCAAGGACGACGCGAACACACGGGAGATTCAGCTCAAACGTCCTGACGGCACCGTGAAAATGAAAACCGACCTGCGTCAACCCGTGTTGTGGGGCAACCAAGAGCAAAAGGCTTACTCGCTCAATCAATACCTGCGGCGCATGGACCAGGCGGCACAACGGGGCCATGCCAATCGTGAGTTGGTCGACTTGTTCAAATCCACGTTCATGGCCGTGAATGCCAGCTACGGGTCACCAGCGGCAGCACCGCTGGTCAATCCAACCAAGGCCGACAGCGCCGCCAACCTCGCCAGCGATGCCGCGGCCTGGCGCGAGGAGGACACCAGTGTGCTGACTGGGCTGGCCGACTTCGACGCCTCCGTGACGGCCACGCCGAAAGCCTCCAATCCAAGAAATGTCCTGGAAAAAGACAAGTTTCAGTATTCGATCAACCAGTCCACGGTGATTTCGGGCCCATCCAAAAGCAATCGCGCCATCACCCAAACCCAAAACGCGCAACTGAGCGCCTCTTACCACCAGTCGCTGTTTTCGTCGCGGCCGCCCCTGCTGGATGACAAGAAAACGTCCCAAAACTACTTTTTCCACCAAATTGAGGACCACAGCAGCACCCTGGTGCATCTTGCCTACGACAAGGACGAGCTGCGGCGCGCCACGCTGACGCAGTCCTCATCGCAATCGCATCGGGTGCAGAAATACGAAGACGCCAAGCTGACGCAAGACATTCGCACGCCGCCACGCCTTCAGGTCAAGCACACAGACCTGCTGCCGTTGTTCAAACAACTCCATGACCCATCGCAGCCCCGCCAGATCAACGAGGAAAGGAAGAAGCAACTCCTGGACGGCTTGCATGCGCAGGTGTTTGACACTGGGGCCGAGTGACTCGGCGGGTGTTCCGCCGATTTCATGCCTCCGGGCATGAAATACATTGTCGCTCCCCACGTTCTTCGAGCCTGCGTTCCGCCCCCATGACCCCAACGAACCCCGTGCCTCCCCCCGCCCATGCGGTGGCGCGTTTGCGTGCCGAACGTTTGGCCCGCAGCACCAAACCGTTTTTGGCACGCGGCGGCATGAAGGCCGAGCGCTGCCCGGTGTGCCGCGTGGCCCCCACGCATTGCCTGTGTGCGCTGCGCCCTGCCCTTCACACCCAAGTCGGCGTTTGCCTGCTGATGGCCGACATTGAGCCGCTCAAACCCACCAACACCGGCTGGCTGATTGCCGACGTGGTGGCCGACACCTTTGCCTTTGGCTGGAGCCGGACCGAGGTGGCCCCGGACTTGCTGACCCTGCTGGCCGATCCGCAGTGGTTGCCCCTGGTGGTGTTTCCCGGTGAATTTGTGGCCCCGGAACGGGTGGTGCACGACGTGCCGCCACACCCACCCCACCAAAAGCCCTTGTTCGTGATGCTGGACGCCACCTGGCCCGAGGCCCGCAAGATGTTCCGCAAAAGCCCGTACCTGGCGCAATTGCCGGTGCTGAGTCTGCAACCGGACCAGGTGTCACGCTACCAGTTGCGCCGATCCCGCCGCAACGACCACTTCTGCACCAGCGAGGTGGCCGCCATGTGCCTGGAGCTGGCGGGCGAGCCCCATGTCGGCGAGGTGTTGAGCACCTACCTGGACGTGTTTTCGCACCACTACCTGCAAGCCAAGCAACAGCGCCCCGCGAACTGGAACAGCCCCGAACACCAGCGTTTGCAGGCGTTGTGCCCGCCGTCAGTCACTGGCCCTCAGCCTACTTTCTGGCAGCACGAATCTGGCTAAGCTCATCGGCCAAGCGAATCCAGAGCGTCATTCCCGCCTGTTGAACGATGGGCGCAATCACCCGTTCAAGTCGGCGTTCAATCTGCGACCGTTCTCCCACCTCCAGCTCGGCGACTTTCATGCCAGCGTCCTTCATCACCTTGAGGGCTTCGTCGGTCGCCCGCTGCGATTCAGCCCGTTGGAACACACGGGCGTCTGCCAGCGCTTTGCTGACAAGGGTCTTGTCCGCCTCGCTCAAGGTATCCCACCACTTTTTGGACGCAATGACCCCGTACACACCATACAGGTGCTTGGTGATCGTGAGGTACTTCTGCACCTCGTGCAGCTTCGCGGAAACAATCGTTGGCAGCGGGTTCTCTTGGCCATCAAACGTCCCCGCCTCAATGGCCGGGCGAAGCTCTGGAAATGGCAAGGGCTTGGCATCGGCACCCAGTCGCTTGAACGTGCTGATGGCCAGCTCTGTGGGCATGGTGCGGAGCTTGAGTCCTTGCAGGTCCGCCAAACGCGTCACGGGTCGGGCGTTGTTGGTCAAGTGCCGAAACCCCAGCTCCCAGAATGACAGCCCCACCATGCCGTGGCCTTGCATCCCCGCCAACAGCTCCTGACCCACCTTGCCATCGAGAAGTGCGTGCGCCTCTTCCCGATTGGCGAACAAAAATGGGGCATCCAGAATCGCCAGCGGCTTGTAAATCGGCACGACCGTCGATGTGGAGCTGATGAACATCTCCAACTTTCCATCGATCACGTCTTGCATGGCCTTCTGGTCGTTACCCAAAGCCCCCTTGCCAACCGGCTTGAGCACCAGCCGTCCTGCCGATTCCTTGGACACCTGCTCTGCGGCTTTGGCCAAAGCCCGCCCAACGTGGGAATCATCGGACAGGGCATGAGCAACACGAATTTCCACGGCGTTGCCCGTCTGTGCTGCAAAAACAAAGAAACCACACAAAAACAAGCGCGACACCCAGGTGCGTAAGGCCTTCGGTTGGGAATCACGGGTAGACAACGTTGTCCAATGGTTCATAGCACCTCTCTGCGTTTCAGTGTTCATCCACGTTGTGGGCTGCCTCCACCCCACAGATGCATTATGTGCTCAACAATGAAAACAACATGAATGCCACAGGGCATGAGCCCGATCAGGGTTTGGCAAACAGGTAACCCTGGCACTCGTCGCAGCCCTGGGCCTGGAGGTACTGCAACTGCTGCACGGTTTCCACACCTTCGGCCACGGTGCGCATGCCCATCTTGTGTGCCAGGGTCAGGATGGCGTCGACAGGTTGAGCACACGCCCGGTCTGGAGGGAATCGCAATGCAACTGACCGTTGGGCAGGATGGTCAGCAACCCGGTGTACTGCGGGTGTTCTTGCAGCACGCCGGCCAAAAACGCCGAGCAGGCCACCTTGTCCGCCTGCCCCACCAAGGGCACCCGCCCCAGGCCAAACAGCAACTGCGCGGTGCCGCTGACCCGGTCATCCCAGCG
>DASUON010000166.1:0-11318 GCA_036276615.1 Burkholderiaceae bacterium | reverse complement strand
CAGGCGGTCGTGCAGGGTGGCGGTGGTGTCGTTGGCGTGGATGGACAGGCGTTCCACCACCAGCATGTCGCCGGTGTCCAGCCCGGCGTCCATCTGCATGATGGTCACGCCCGTCTCGGCGTCACCCGCCTCGATGGCGCGGTGGATGGGCGCGGCCCCCCGCCAGCGCGGCAGCAGCGAGGCGTGGATGTTCATGCAACCCAGCCGCGGCAGGTCCAGCACCCATTGGGGCAGGATGAGCCCGTAGGCCGCCACCACCAGCACGTCGGGGCGGGCCTCCAGCAGCGCCTGCCGGGCGGCAGCGGCTTCGTCGGGGTGCTTGCCGTCCAGTCGCAGGCTGACGGGCTGGGCCACGGGGATGTGCTGGGCCACGGCCCATTGCTTCACCGGCGAGGCCTGGAGCTTCATGCCCCGCCCTGCCGGGCGGTCGGGCTGGCTCAGCACCAGCGGAATGTGGAACCCGGCGGCATGCAGGCGCTCCAGCGCCACGCGGGCAAATTCGGGGGTGCCGGCAAAGGCAACGCGCAGGCCGGGCATCAGCGGCTGCCCTTGCCGGGGCGTTCGCTGGCGCGTTCTTCCCGCTCTTCCTTGAGCATCTTGGTCTTGATGCGGTTGCGTTTGAGGGGCGACAGGTACTCCACGAACACCTTGCCCATCAGGTGATCCATTTCGTGCTGGATGCACACGGCCAGCAGGCCATCGGCTTCCAGGGTCTGCATCTGGCCCTTGCGGTCCAGGGCCTGGACCTTGACGGCCACCGAGCGCTCGACGCCGTCGTAGATGCCGGGCACCGACAGGCAGCCTTCGTCACCCTTTTGTTTTTCGGGGCTGGCCCACAGCAGCGTGGGGTTGATCAGCACCAGGGGCTGGTTGCGTTCCTCGCTGGCGTCGATGACGATGAGCCGTTGGTGCACATCCACCTGGGTGGCGGCCAGGCCCACGCCGTTGGCGTCGTACATGGTTTCGAACATGTCGTCGATCAGCGGTTGCAGGGCATCGTCCACCTGCTCGACAGCAGCAGCCACCTTGTGCAGACGGGGATCGGGGTAACGCAGGATGGGCAGCAGGGGCATGGCAGGGATCGGTACAGGCAACAATGTCGCTATTTTCGCCACTTTTGCTGCGCAGCCCGAGGCAGGGCGGCCATCGCCGTTGCCTGTTGAGGGCCATGGGCGCACAATGAAAAGATTCTTTGCCCGCCGTCACCATGAAGTTTTCGGACACCCCCTCTGCCGTGAGCCTGAACTGCAATCCCATTTCCGCCCGTGTCGTGGCCTTGTCGCGCAGGAGTCGGCTCCAGTGGGCGGCTCTGGCGCTGTGCATGGGCACTGGTCTGAACGCCCTGGCGCAGACCTACCCCGTCACCCCGCAGCAGCGGACCACGGCGCAGCAGGTGGCCCAGGCGGGGGTGCCGTTGTCCGAGCTGGCGGCCGATGCGCCGCAGCGTTACACCGTCAAGCGCGGGGACACGCTGTGGGCCATTTCACGTTTGTTTCTGCGCAGCCCCTGGCGCTGGCCCGAGTTGTGGGGCATGAACCTCAAGGACATCCACAACCCGCACCGGATTTATCCGGGGCAGGTGCTGGTGTTGGACACCACCAACGGACGGGCGCTGCTGAAGGTGGATGAATCGGCCCCCGCGGGCACAGTCAAAGTGGAGCCGCGCACCCGTTACGAGTCGTTGGCGGACTCGGCCATTCCCACCCTGCCCTTGCACATCATCGAACCCTTCCTGGTCGAGGCGCAGATTGTGGAGGAGCGCGACTTGGCTCGCGCCCCCCGACTGGTGGCGGCCCAAGAGGGGCGTGTGTTGTTGAGCAAGGGGGACCGGGCCTACGCCCGTTCCGTCCATGGCGCGGAAGACGGGGGCCTGTCCACCGAGCCGGGCGAACCACGCCAGTTCCGGGTGTTCCGCAACGCGGTGCCCGTCAAGGACCCCTCCACCCAAGAAGTGTTGGGCTACGAAGCGCAGTACGTGGGCAAGGCCGTGTTGAAGCGGCCCGAGGTCTTGCGCGAGCTCGGGGTCAAGAACGGTCAGCGCCAGATTGAAATCGAGCCCGCCACGGTGGACATCGTGGCCACCAAAGAGGAAATACGTGTGGGCGACCGGTTGTTGCCCATCGGCGATCGCGGTCACGTTGCGTTTGTCCCCCGCGTGCCGCCGGAACCCATCAACGGGCAAATCGTCTCGGTGTATGGCGCGGCGGTTCGTTTCGCCGGTCAGAACCAGGTGGTGCTGATCGACAAGGGCACTGAGCAAGGCATCGAGGTGGGGCACGTGCTGCAGGTGCTGAAGGACGGTCGGGTGATGCAGGACAAGACCGACGACACCAAGGCCGTCATCCATTTGCCCAGCGAGCGCAACGGGGTGATGGTGGTGTTCCGCACCTTCGAGCGCCTGTCGTATGCCCTGGTGCTCGACATCACCGATGGCGTCAAGGTTGGTGACCGATTCAACACCCCCTGACGTGGACGTCTCGCGGCGCGACTGGCTGCGGCTGAGCCTCACCCCAGGGGTGGGCAATGTGGCGGCCCGCAAGCTGTTGGCGGCGTTCGGAACGCCAGACGGCCTGTGGACGCAGTCGGTGTCGGCGTTGCGGCAGGTGGTCAGCGCAGCGCAGGCGCAGGCTTTGCTGACGGAACCGGAGGCCCTGGCATCCCAGTGGGAGGTGTTGCAGCAATGGTTGGGGGGCGCACCGTTGCGCCATGTGTTGACCCTGGCCGATCCCGACTACCCGCCCGACCTGCTGCACATTCCCGATCCGCCCTTGCTGCTGTACGCACAGGGGCAGTTGCCGTGGCTGCGTCAAGGCACCCGGTTGGCCATGGTGGGCAGCCGCAACCCCACCGCGCAAGGAGCCCAGACGGCGCGGGACTTTGCGCAGGCGTTGGCGGCGCAGGGGGTTTGCATCGTGTCCGGCCTGGCCTTGGGGGTGGATGGCGCTGCCCACGAAGGGGCGCTGTCCGGTGGCGGTGGCACGGTGGCCGTGGTGGGGACGGGCTTGGACCGGGTGTATCCGCGTCAGCACCGTGATTTGGCGCATCGGATTGCATCACACGGCGTGTTGTTGAGCGAGTACCCCTTGGGCACACCCGCGCAGGCCGCCAATTTTCCCAAACGCAACCGCCTCATTGCCGGGCTCACCCAGGGCACCCTGGTGGTGGAGGCCGCGTTGGCGTCCGGATCGTTGATCACCGCCCGTTGTGCGGCCGACATGGGCAAGGAGGTGTTGGCCATTCCCGGGTCCATCCACTCGCCGCAGTCCCGGGGCTGCCATTCGCTCATCCGGCAAGGGGCCAAACTGGTGGAAACGGTGCAGGATGTGCTGGAAGAGTTGCAGTTGACCGATGCCCGGCGAACCGCCCGGGTGGCCGATGACCCGTTTGCCGAGGCAGAACCGTCCGATCCCCTGCTGGATGCGCTGGGCCACGATCCCGTCGGTTTGGACGCACTGCAGGCACGCACCGGCTGGCCCACGGCGGCCCTGCAGTCGCGGTTGTTGGAACTGGAGCTGGACGGGGCCGTGGCACGCCTGCCGGGTGGCTTGTTCCAGCGGGTGGTTTGCGCCTGACCAACCCTGTGTGGCGTCAGGCCAGCAGGCGCTCGGGATTGGCGTCGAGCTTTTCGAGCGCTGCACGGGTGGCGCGCACGGTCAGCGACTCTTCTTCGGCGGGAACCAGCAGGCCCGCCTGAAGGTAAGACGCCATTCGGGTGGTCTGAATCAGGAAATAGCGCTGTTGGGCGGTGGCGAACAGGCACAGCTGGCCACGGTCACTGCGCCAAGCCAGCTGGACCTGGGCGATGTGCCCATTGTGGTCCAGGGTGAACCACGCGCCCAGCTGCAGCTCCTTGGCCCAGGCCCTGACGGCTTCGCCCGGTGTCTGCCCGCCGTGGGTGATGATTTCGATGTTGGAGGCATCGACGCCGGTGATCATCTCGATGCTGTCCTGGTCAAGCTCCAGGTCGGCGGTGTCCTCCTGGGGCAAGAAGTCTTCCAGTGACGACAGGTTGCGGGTGACTGCGGCCAGTTGTTCCGGTGGGATGGTTTCGGTTCGGGACATGAACGCATCGGCCAGGGTGTCGCTGATGCGTTTGATGTGTTCGTTTTGCTCGTCCGCTTCGATGCCCAGCAAGCCCATGCCCTTGCGCAGGCGGCTGAGCAGGTTGGGCAGCTGGGCGATGACCTGGCTGCGTTCGGCCCGGGTGGGCTTTGCACTGGCGGCCCAGAGCAGGTCGGAAGCGGTCTGTTTCAGCAACACCATGACTTCGTGTTGCGGGTCGTGCTTGACGTGGGCCACCGCCAGAACCTCGGCCCACACCTTGAACAGGAACTCCCGGATGACCTCACGCACCGGCATGTTGTCCAGTTGCTTGCGCAACTCGATGGTGTACTGAACGGTGAGGGTTTCCTTCAGTTCGACCTGTTGCGCCACGCTCACCAGCTTGCCCGCTTGGCCCCGCTTCTGGAGGTGATTGGCCAGAAAGTGCTGGAACTCGTCGTACACCAGTTGGAACACCCGGCGCCCGGTTTCGGGGTACTGCTCAATGACCTGGACCACCCGGCGGATTTCGGCCTCCAGGGCCTTGGCGCTGTCATCGTCAGACAGGCTGGCATCAAAACCCAAGGCGCACGACCCCATGCGGTCGATCAGGCGGCGGGCCGGATGTTGCAGTGAGCTGAAGAAGTCCGGTTCGGCCAGCGCCACCCGCAACACGGGAATCTGCAGGCGGGCAAACCACACCCGCAGGGTGGGCTTGAGTCGGTCTTCGGTCAGGATGCTCTGGAACATCAGCGCCACCACTTCAATGGTGGCTTTCTCGCTGGGCGAGTCGGTGGCCTGCTTCAGCTGATTGCTTTGCTGGCGCACCCACTGGATGTAGCGCTCCATGTCCACAGGCACCGCTTCCATGCCTGGGGCGCCGACAGCGGGTGTCCCCGTTGACGGCATCTGTGCAAAGCGCACGGTCGGGGCTTCGTCCAGCAGGGCTTTCAGGTGAGGCGACACCTGGGGGGGCGTGGATGAAGCGGCTCGGGCGGTGGTCGGCAGCTGTTCATCGAACACCCGTCGGATGCGCTGAAGCACATCTTGTCCGCGGTCGCGTGCCCACGACAACCATTCCGGGCTTCGCTCCCGATTGCCGATGGGGCCTTGCGCAAGGGGGGGCATTGAGTTGGGGGAAGGGTCCAACGCGCCAGACGACGACGTGGGAGACGCGTCTGCCCTGCCGGACGACGGCTGCCTGCGCATGGCTTGGCGCAGGTCGATGGTCGGCATCACGCCATTGGTGACCAGAAACCGATTGCCCTCGATGTAGGCATCGTGCAGTTGCTTGGGAATGGTGCTCAGCATGACCCGCTGAAGCAATTTCCATTGGTTGGCGCTCAGGCCCGCTTGAACCCATTCGCTCAAAAACAGTTGCGCCAGAACGTCCGACTTGACCGGGTCTTGGGGAAACAGCTCGGTGCGCCCTTCGGCAAACAGCAGTCGGACGCGCAGGTCGGTCAAGGCTTGCCCTGCCACTTCCTGGATGCGGGCCCCCAGGCGGGAGGCCATGAGCTGCACCTCAACGGCCTCTTCTGCCATCAGCTCCAGGGTTTGGGTGTGGAGCGTGTCTGGCCCCGTGTCCTTGCCCAGTGAGGCCAGTTGCCGCTGCAACGCGGCCCTGAGGTTGTCGATCCACACGGGGGCCTGGCGATTGAACTCGGCCACCGTGTCCCGCAGGGACTGGGCCTCGCGGGCAGACATGGCGTCCGTGATCTGCTGCGTCAGGTCATCCTGGGCCGCTTGCACGACCTTGGGCAGGATGAGCCCCGCCTGTGAGCAAAAACGCTGTCGGGTGGCGTGGGCCAGTGCAACGAATGGTTCGGATGGATGCTTCACGACGGACCAACAATGGGGGCGGGGCGTCAGGCCGTCGCGCCGTGGTTGGGATCGTCAGGGTTGGAGCTGCGTTTGTCTGCCCGAATCAAATCTTCCCTGCGGATGCCCAGCCACATGGCAATGGCGGCGGCGACGAACACCGATGAATAGATGCCGAACAGGATACCAATGGTCAGCGCCAGCGCAAAGTAGAACAGCGTGGGACCCCCGAACAGCAACATGGACAGCACCATGATCTGGGTGGATCCGTGGGTGATGATGGTCCGGCTGATGGTGGAGGTGATGGCGTGGTCGATCACCTGCACGGGGGTCATCTTGCGCTGCTTGCGGAAGGTTTCGCGAATCCGGTCGAAGATCACCACCGATTCGTTGACCGAGTAACCCAGCACTGCCAGCACAGCGGCCAGCACGGCCAGCGAAAACTCCCACTGGAAGAAGGCGAAAAAGCCCAGGATGATGATCACGTCGTGCAGGTTGGCGATGATGGCCGACACGGCGTATTTCCACTCGAAGCGGAACGCCAAGTAGATCATGATGCCCACCACCACCAGGGCCAGGGCGGTGAGGCCATCGCTGGCCAGCTCCTTGCCGATCTGTGGGCCCACAAACTCCGTGCGACGCAACTCCACCGCCGGGTTCTGGGCTTTGAGGGCCGCCATCACCGTTTCGGTCTGTTGGCCGGAATTCTGACCCTCCAAAACGGGCAAGCGCATCAGCACATCGCGTGAGGTGCCGAAGTTCTGAACCGGCACATCCTGGTAGCCCAGCTTCTCGATGGTCTGGCGCACGGCGTTGATGTCGGCCGACTCCTGGTAGGCCACCTCGATGACCGTGCCCCCGGTGAACTCCACCGACAGGTGCAGCCCGCGGGTGAACAGGAAAAACACCGCGGCAGCGAAGGTGATGAACGAGACGGCGTTGAACACCAGCGCGTGGCGCATGAACGGGATGTCCCGCTTGATCCGGAAAAATTCCATGTCAGGGCTCCATTCAGGATTGTTTCGAGGGGGTGGCAGGCAAGCTGGCATCGACCGCCTTCCACACCGTGCCGATGGACACCGACTTCAGCTTCTTCTGACGTCCGTACCACAGGTTGACCACGCCGCGGGAGAACAACACCGCCGAGAACATGGAGGTGAGGATGCCCACGCAGTGCACCATGGCAAAGCCGCGCACAGGCCCCGAACCGAACAACAGCAGGGCCAGACCGGCGATCAGTGTGGTCACGTTGGAGTCCAGGATGGTGGCCCAGGCGTGTTCATAACCGGCGTTGATGGCGGCTTGCGGCGACGAGCCGTTGCGCAACTCTTCGCGCACCCGTTCGTTGATCAGCACGTTGGAGTCGATGGCCATGCCCAGCGCCAGGGCCATGGCGGCGATGCCGGGCAGCGTCAGGGTGGCTTGCAGCATGGACAGCACGGCCACCAGCAGGATGAGGTTGACCGCCAGCGCCAGGCTGGAGAACACGCCAAACATGGCGTAGTACACACACATGAAGGCCACGATCACCAGGAAGCCCCACATCACGCTGTGGATGCCCTTGCTGATGTTGTCAGCGCCCAGGCTGGGGCCGATGGTGCGTTCCTCGATGATTTCCATGGGCGCGGCCAGCGAACCGGCGCGCAGCAGCAAGGCGGTGTCGCTGGCTTCTGCGGTGCTCATGCGGCCCGAGATCTGCACCCGCCCGCCACCGATTTCGCCCCGGATGACGGGGGCCGTGACCACTTCGCCCTTGCCCTTTTCGAACAGCAGGATGGCCATGCGCTTGCCCACGTTCTCGCGGGTGACGTCGCGGAAGATGCGGGCCCCCTTGGCGTCCAGCGTCAGGTGCACGGCGGCTTCCTGGGTCTGGCTGTCAAAACCGGCTTGGGCATCGGTCAGGCTCTCGCCGGTCAGGATGACCTGGCGCTTGGTGATGACGGGCTGGCCGTTGCGGTCCAGATGCCGCTCGGACCCGAAGGGCACCGGGCCTGCGCCGGTTTCGGCGGCCCGGCCTTCGGCACTTTCGTCCACCATGCGCAGCTCCAGCGTGGCGGTGCGGCCCAGGATGTCCTTGGCCTTGGCCGTGTCCTGCACACCGGGCAGTTGCACCACGATGCGGTCCTGGCCTTGCTGCTGGATGACGGGTTCGGCCACGCCCAGCTCGTTGATGCGGTTGTGCAGCGTGGTGATGTTCTGCTTCAGCGCTTGTTCCTGAACCTTGCGGGCCGCTTCGGGCTTGAGGTTGAGCGCAATGCGGGTTTCCGCCGCGTCGGCACTGACCGTGGCGATCAGGTCGGGGAACTGGTCTTGCAGCAGGTTCTGGGTGGCCTGCACGGCGGCGGCATCGCGCAGCCGGATTTCCAGCGACTGGTTGTTGCGGGTGATGCCGCCGTGGCGGATGCCTTTTTCACGCAGTGAGGTGCGCAGGTCGGACGCCAGCGCTTCGGCGCGCTTGGACAGGGCCCCCTGCATGTCCACTTGCAGCATGAAGTGCACGCCGCCGCGCAGGTCCAGGCCCAGGTACATGGGGTTGGCGTGCAGGGCTTGCAACCAGCTCGGCGTGCGGGGCACCAGGTTCAGGGCCACCACATACGTGGGCTCGGCGGCGTTGGGGTTGAGCGCCTTTTCCAGGGCGTCACGGGCCTTGATCTGGGTGTCGGTGTCGTTGAAGCGGGCTTTGACCGAGTGACCCTCCAACTGGATCAGGCCGGCCGAGTGGCCGCTGTCCTGCAAGACCTTTTCGACCTGCGCCAGGGTGCCGGCATCCACCTTGGTCGATGCCTTGACGGGGGAAACCTGGATGGCCGGGGCCTCGCCGAACAGGTTGGGCATGCTGTACAGGCTGCCCAGGAGCAACATGATCCCAATGATCACGTACTTCCAGAGGGGGTATCGGTTCATGATGCGGTGTGCCGTTCAGCAGATCACTTGATGGAGCCCTTGGGCAGGACCTGGACCACGGCGGCGCGCTGGAATTGGATTTCCACGCCGTTGGCCACTTCCAGGGTGATGTGGGCATCGCCCAGCTTGGTCACCTTGCCCAGCATGCCGCCACCCACCACCACCTCGTCGCCTTTGGCCAGCGCCTCGATCATGGTCTTGTGTTCCTTGGCCTTTTTCATTTGCGGGCGGATCATCACGAAATACAGCACCACAAACATCAGCACCAGGGGCAGCATGCCCATCAGGGTGCCTTGGGGGTCGGTGGCGCCAGCGGTTTGGGCGTAAGCGGTAGAAATGAACACAGGGAGGCTCCAGATTCCAAAAACAGCTGTGGCCGCAGGGCGCGGCCAAGCAAAGTTCCTGATTGTATGTGTCTCGGGGGGACCCGGCGGTTCCGTGGGGTCGGGCGGGGTGAGGTCGAGGGGGTGGAGGCTGAAGTGCAAAAATGAGAGCATCAACTTCAGTAAATAAAAGCGGCAGAGGTCATTTTTGCTTTCAATGTCCTCTGCCGTCAGGGGTGCCGGACCCGGGGTCAGCCGCGTGAGCCGCCTTGTTCCCAGGCCGATGCCAGCGTGGCCCACCGGGTTCTGACGGCGGCCAGGTTGCGGGCCTTCACATGCCCGAAGCCCTTGATGCCGTCGGGCAGTTGCGCCAGCTCCAGTGCCTGCGCATGGGTGGCGGCGGACAGGCGACTCAACACCTGCTCCACCAGCGCCTGGTAGTCGGTGATCAACTGGCGCTCGGTGCGGCGCTCCTCGCTGCGGCCAAACAGGTCCAGCGCCGTGCCGCGCAGGGACTTGAGCGGGGCCAGCCAGCGGAACACGGTGCGCATGGCCGGGCCGTAAGGCTGTTTGACGCCTTCGCCCTTGTCGTTGCGCTTGCCTCCCACGGGCGGAGCCAGGTGGTAGCCCACGTGGTAGCCCGGCTCGAACATCGTGTCCAGGCGTTGCTGGAAGCTGTCGAGCGTGTGCAGGCGGGCCACCTCGTATTCGTCCTTGTAGGCCATCAGCTTGAACAGGTTGCGGGCCACGGCCTCGGTCAGGCTGGTCTTGCCCAGCTTGGCTTCGGCCATGCGAACCGTGTCCACACACTGTTGGTAACGCTGGGCGTAGGCGGCATCCTGGTAGTCGGTGAGGAAGGCCACCCGGCGGGCGATCACCTGCTCCAGGGGTTCCCGCTTGTGCAGGGTGATGGTCTGGGCCGGGGTCAGCAGCCGTTGCACCGCGGCGGGGTCGTGGGCGGCCGTGCGGCCCCAGTCAAAGGCGCGTTTGTTGGCGTCCACCGCCACGCCGTTGAGTTCGATGGCGCGCATCAGTGAGCCGCGTTCCAGCGGAATCCAGCCCTTTTGCCACGCATAACCCAGCAGCATGGGGTTGATGTACAGCGTGTCGCCCATCAGCGTGCTGGCCATGGCTTCGGCGTTGAACAGGCCCAGGTCCGCCGGGGCCACAGCCTGTGAGACCTTGGAGACGCAGGCTTCGGCCGGGTTTTGCCAGTTGCCGTCACGGACAAAGGCCGCGGTGGGGGTGCTGACGCTGTTGAGGGCCACGCGGGTGCGGCCCTCGCGCATGCGCAGCAGTGTGTCCTTGGCGGCGGTGACGATGGGGTCGCAGCCCAGGATCAGGTCGGCGGTGGCCATGCCCACGCGGGTGGTGCAGATGTCGTCCTGGCGGGGCGCGATCAGGATGTGGCTCCAGGTGGCGCCGCCCTTCTGGGCCAGACCGGCGGCGTCCTGGGTGACGATGCCCTTGCCCTCCATGTGCGCGGCCATGCCCAGCAGCTGTCCGATGGTGATGACCCCGGTGCCGCCCACACCCGCCACCACAATGCCCCACGGGGCACTCAGGGGGGTGGGCAGCGGCTCGGGCAGGTTGGTGGCAGGCGCGTGGGGGTTGCCTTCGGTGCGGCTGGCCTTTTTCAGCTCGCCTTCCACGGTCACAAAGCTGGGGCAAAAGCCCTTGATGCAGCTCAGGTCCTTGTTGCAGCTGCTCTGGTTGATGGTGCGTTTGCGCCCGAACTCGGTTTCCAACGGCTCGATGGACAGGCAGTTGCTCTGCACCCCGCAGTCGCCACAGCCTTCACACACCAGGTCGTTGATGACCACGGTCTTTGTGGCCTGGGCCATCGTGCCGCGCTTGCGGCGGCGGCGCTTTTCGGTGGCACAGGTCTGGTCGTAAATGATGACCGAGGTGCCCTGGATTTCGCGGAACTGGCGCTGGATGCGGTCCAGCTCGTCGCGGTGGTGGATCTCCAGCCCGGTGGGCAGGCCGGTCACGCCGCTGTACTTCTCGGGCTCGTCGGTGACGATGGTCAGCGCCGCCACACCCTCGGCCTTCATGCTGTTGGCGATCTGCACCACGCTGTGGCCCGAAGCCGACAGGCTTCCTTCTTCGCTCTGGCGTTCGCCCACAAACTGGCCGCCGGTCATGGCCACGGCGTCGTTGTACAGAATTTTGTAGGTGATGTTCACCCCGGCCGCAATGCTCTGGCGGATGGCCAGGATGCCGCTG
>DASUON010000165.1:0-6841 GCA_036276615.1 Burkholderiaceae bacterium | reverse complement strand
CTCATCCAGGCCGCCCGCTGTGTGCAGGCGGTGGAGGCCGGGCGTTCGCTGTCCGATGCACTGCCCCAGGTGCCCGCGGCCCTGCGGCCCGGCGTGCAAGCCCTGGCGTTTCACGCCCTGCGTCACCTGGGTCTGGCGCGGGCCTTGCTGCGGCGTTTGACCGAGCACGCACCCGCGCCCGCCGTGTCGGCGCTGCTGGAGGTGGCGTTGTCGCTGCTGGCGGCCCGCGACGCCCCGGCTGCACCCCACTACGATGCCTTCACGGTGGTGGACCAGGCGGTGGACGCGGCGCACGCCATCGGCCGTCGGCAGGTGGCGCTGGTCAATGCCTGCCTGCGCCGCTTCCTGCGCGAGCAGGACGCACTGGTGCCCGAAGTTCAGGCCGCCGACTGGGAGGCCCGCTACAACCACCCCGCGTGGTGGGTCAAGCGGGTGCGTCGAGACCATCCTCAGCACTGGCAGGCCCTGCTGGCCGCCAGCCAGCAACCGGCCTCGCTGGTGTTGCGGGCCAACCGCCTGTGCACGGACCGTTCCACCCACCTCCAGCAGCTGGCGCAGGCCGGTGTGGCGGCACAAGCCATGGCCTTGCCGTGGGGCGCGCCAGAGGCTGTCCCCCAGGGCATGGCGGGCGAGTCCGATGCCGTTTGGCTGGCGCAGCACACCGCGGTGGAGGCCTTGCCCGGCTATGCCCAAGGCGCATTTGCCGTGCAGGATGCCGCCGCGCAGTTGGCCGCGCCACTGCTGTTGTCAGGGTGGACGCCCGAGCCGTCTGCGGGTGGCGCCCAACGGCCCTTGCGCGTGCTCGACGCCTGTGCCGCGCCCGGCGGCAAAACCGCCCATGTGCTGGCCCTGGCGCACCGCATGGGTTTGGTGGTGGACCTGTTGGCGCTGGAGATCGACGCCCAGCGCACCCAACGCATCCACGACAACCTGGCCCGCCTGGGCTGCATGGGCTTGCCCCTTGCCCCCGCGGTGAAGGTGGCCGATGCCGCCCGCCCCGACCGCTGGTGGGACGGCCAGCCGTTTGACGCCATCCTGCTCGACGCCCCGTGCACCGCCTCGGGCATCGTGCGCCGCCATCCCGACGTGCGCTGGCTGCGCCGCGAGGCCGACGTGGCCGCCCTGGCCCAGACCCAGCAGCAACTGCTCGACACCCTGTGGCCGCTGCTGCGGGCCGGGGGACGCATGGTGTACGCCACCTGTTCGGTCTTCAAGGCCGAAGGGGCCGCCCAGGTCGCGGCGTTTCAACAGCGCCACAGCGACGCCGTGGCGTGCCCCGCGCCCGGGCATTTGTTCCCCTCCCACCGCGGGGATGCAGCGGCCATGGCCGACAATCCCGGGTGTGAGCACGATGGCTTTTTCTACGCACGCTGGGACAAGGCAGCCCCCTGACCGACTGGGGGCGCGGCGGGGCCTGCTTGCGTGGCGCCTGTGCGCCCCTGCCCTGCGGGCGATGCTGGCCGCCCTGGTGGTGTGGGTGGGCCTGCTGGGCACCGCCCATGCGGCGGCCGAACTGCAAGAGGTCAGCGTGCAACGCACGGCAGAAGGACTCTCCCTGTCGGCCGCCATCCTGGTGGACTTGCCCCCCTCGGTGGAAGACGCCTTGCTCAAGTCTGTGCCCTTGTACTTCGTGATGCAGACCGAGGTGCTGCGCGAGCGTTGGTACTGGTCCGACAAGAAGCTGGCCAGCCGGGCCCGCACCTACCGACTGGCCTACCAGCCCCTCACCCGCCAATGGCGCGTCAGCGTGGCGTCGGGGGGCGGGCCGGGGGGCTCGCTCCAATACGCCTTGCACCAGAACCACGCCACCTTGGCCACGGCGCTGGCGGCCATTTCGCGGGTGGCGGGGTGGGAGGTGGCCGAGACCGCCCAGGTCGAGGGCGAAAAGGGCTTGCTGCTGGACTTCCGTTTCTGGCTGGACCCCGCGCTGTTGCCCCGGCCCTTTCAGCTGGGGGTGAACACCCGAAACGACTGGGGGGTGGACCTTCGGCGGCGGCTGGAGGTCCCTGACCAGCTCTCCCCGGCTGCGCCGACCGCCGACGAGGGCGCTGACCCTTCTTCCCCCCGTTCGCCATGAAACACACCGGCGATCCTTTGGCCGATGCCGCTCACGCACGCGCTGTGCGTCGGCGCTGGGCGCTGCTGGTGGCGGCTGTGTTCTTCAGCGGCCTCATTCTGGTGCTGCTGTTCATGCTCACCGTGGCCACCGACAACCGGGCCTTGTACGAAGAAAACTTTGGCCGCTTGCTGCTGGTCAACGTGCTCGTGGCCCTCACGCTGGGGGGGGTGATCTTCTGGGCCCTGGCGCGGCTGGTGGCGCGTTTTCGGCGCAAGAAATTCGGCAGCCAGTTGCTGGCCAAAATTGCCGGGGTGTTTGCGCTGGTGGGCGTGCTGCCAGGGCTGCTGATTTACGGGGTGTCCTACCAGTTCGTGTCCCGCTCCATTGAGAGCTGGTTTGACGTGCGGGTCGAGTCGGCCTTGACCGCGGGCGTCAACCTGGGCCGTTCGGTCATTGACGCCCTGGTGGTGGACGTGATGACCAAAAGCCAATCGGCCGCCACCCAGTTGACCTCGGTGTCCGACAATCGGGCGGGCCTGGTGCTGGAGCGCATCCGCGAAGAAACCTCGGTGGCCGACGTGCAGCTGTGGAACGCTTCCGGGCAGCTGGTGGCCAGCGCGGGCGAGTCCCGCTTCAGCCTGCGGCCCGAACGCCCCTCCCCCAGCCTGCTGCGGTCCGTGCGTTCGCAACGCACGGTCAGCCAGACAGAAGGGCTGGACGACGCCCCCGACATCGGTGGCATTGCCACCCAGCGGGGGGCCGCGCGCATCCGGGTGTGGACCCTGGTGAACAACCCGGGCTTCGGCCTGGGGACCGAGCCCCGTTACCTGCAAGTCGTCTACAACCTGCCCGATGCGGTGGTGGCCGACGCCCTGGCGGTGCAGGCCGCCAACCGCGAGTACCAGGAGCGTGCGCTGGTGCGCACCGGTCTGCGGCGCATGTACATCGGCACCTTGACGCTGGCCCTGTTCTTGTCGGTGTTTCTGGCCATCTTGCTGGCGGCGCTGGTCGGCAACCAGCTGGTGCGCCCCTTGCTGATGCTGGCCGAGGGGGTGCGCGACGTGGCCAAGGGTGACCTGACCCCGCGTGCCGCCCTGTCGTCCCGTGACGAGTTGGGGGGCTTGACCCGGGCGTTTGCCGACATGACGCAGCAGTTGGCCGACACCCGGCATGCCCTGGACGACAGCGTTCGCCAGGCCGATGCCGCCCGGGCCCATTTGCAGACCATCCTGGACAACCTGACGGCTGGTGTGGTGGTGCTGGACGAGCATGGGTTGATCGACTCCATCAACCCCGGCGCCACCCGCATCCTGCGCACGCCCATGGCGGCCTACCTGCGCCAGCCCCTGGAGGCCGTGCCCGGGTTGGCGGTGCTGGCCCAGGGGGCGTTGACCGAGTTCGAGCGCATGGCCGCTGACCTGGGCGACGTGAACGACGAGGGTGGGCACGCTGACGCCGAGGCGCCTCTGGGCAGCGGCGGTTGGCAGCAGTCCTTCGAGTGGGGGGCCACCTCGGCAGACGGCCCGTTTGCCGAAAGCATCACCATCGTGGCCCGTGGGGCTTGGCTGCCGGGGCGCAAACGCCTGCTGGTGTTCGACGATGTGTCCGAACTGGTGTCCGCCCAACGCGCCAAAGCCTGGGGCGAGGTGGCTCGCCGTCTGGCCCACGAAATCAAGAACCCGCTGACCCCCATCCAGCTGTCGGCCGAACGTCTGGCCATGAAGCTGGAAGACAAGCTGGAGGGCACAGAACGGGCCTTGCTGACCCGCAGCGTCAAGACCATCGTGGACCAGGTGGACGCCATGAAACGTCTGGTCAACGAGTTCCGTGATTACGCCCGGTTGCCCGCGGCCAACCTTCAGCCGCTGGACCTGAATGCCCTGATCACCGATGTGATGGCCTTGTACGAGCCCGCGGGGGGGCAGGTGGTGCTGGACCTGGACGAAGGGTGCCCGCCCATCCGGGCCGATGCCCAGCAGTTGCGCCAAGTCATCCACAACCTGGTGCAAAACGCCCAGGACGCCACGCCGCCCGGTGGGGCGCCCGTGTGTATCCGCACGCGTTTGTCGGGCACGGGCGCCCGTGTGCGCATGGTGGTGCAAGACCATGGCACGGGCTTCCCTGACCACATCCTCAAGCGCGCGTTCGAGCCCTATGTCACCACCAAGGCCAAAGGCACGGGGCTGGGGTTGGCCGTGGTCAAGAAAATCCTGGACGAGCATGCCGCCCGCATTGAGCTCAGCAACCGGCAGGCCGAAGGCCGGACGGTGGGGGGGCAAGTCACGGTATCATTCGCAGTTGCGAATTAACAACAGCCCTCATGGGAGCAAGGTTTCATGGCCAACATTTTGGTGGTGGATGACGAGTTGGGGATTCGGGATCTCCTGTCGGAAATCCTGAACGATGAAGGCCATTCGGTGGAATTGGCAGAAAACGCAGCCCAGGCCCGTGCGGCACGGCTGGCGTCGCGTCCCGACCTGGTCCTGCTGGACATCTGGATGCCCGACACCGATGGCGTGTCGTTGCTCAAAGAGTGGTCCAGTGCCGGGCTGCTGAACATGCCTGTGGTGATGATGAGCGGACACGCCACCATCGACACGGCGGTGGAGGCCACGCGCATTGGGGCCATGTCCTTCCTCGAAAAACCCATCACCCTGCAAAAACTGCTCAAGGCGGTGGAGCAGGGCTTGGTCAAGTCGGTGGATCGGGTGCGTCCCGCCGCAGGGGTGCCCCCCCGCACCGTGACCGACATCACGGTTGAGTACGCCATGACCGGTGGTGTGTTGGCCGAGCCTGTGCTGGAACTGGGACCCGTGCCCACCCAGAACTTCGATCTGGACAAACCGCTGCGCGATGCCCGCGACGCGTTCGAAAAAGCCTATTTCGAGTTTCACCTGGCCAAGGAGTCCGGCTCCATGACCCGCGTGGCCGAGAAGACCGGGTTGGAGCGCACCCACCTCTATCGCAAGCTCAAGCAGCTGGGGGTGGACCTGGCCCGCAGCAAGCGCGGAGCGCTGTGATTTTTCAACCACTTGAAAGAGTCCAAAAAGTAGTGCTATAATTTTGGTCTTGGCCCGGTAGCTCAGTTGGTAGAGCAGCGGATTGAAAATCCGCGTGTCGGTGGTTCGATTCCGCCCCAGGCCACCAAGTTTTGCGGGATTAGCTCAGTTGGTAGAGCGATACCTTGCCAAGGTATAGGTCGAGAGTTCGAGCCTCTTATCCCGCTCCAATTCGCCACTTGTGGCAGTGGCCCATGTGGCTCAGTGGTAGAGCACTCCCTTGGTAAGGGAGAGGTCGCGGGTCCGATTCCCGCCATGGGCACCACGTTGTATTGCTTGAAAGCCTCATCGGTCTCCGATGAGGCTTTTTTGCTTTCTGGCGGGCTTGAACCACCGCCTTGGCGGTGGGCCGGGGGCTCGTCAGCGGCTGGTGCTGCCCGCCAGCCTCAGCTTCAGGCTCAAGTCGGTGCGTGAATCGGCATGGGCCATGGCCGTTTCGGGGCTGATGTGCCCTTGGGCCACCAGGTCCAGCAGGCACTGGTCAAAGGACTGCATGCCCGCTTCCCCGCTTTTCACGATGGCGGCCTTCAGTTCATCCACCTGGCCTTTGCGAATCAGGTCCGCCACAAACGCGGTGCGCAGCATCACTTCACTGGCCAGCACCATGTTGTCCTGCGTGCCGGGCAACAAGCGCTGGGCGACCACGGCACTGAGGTTCATGGACAAGTCCATCAGCAGCTGCTGGTGGGCGGAGTCGGGGTAGAAGTTCAGGATGCGTTTGATGGCCTGATGGGCGTTGTTGGCGTGCAGTGTGGACACACACAGGTGCCCGGTTTCGGCGTACGCCATGGCGTGTTGCATGGTGGCGCGGTCCCGGATCTCGCCGATCACGATCATGTCGGGGGCCTGGCGCATGGCGTTGCGCAGGGCATCGTCAAAGCTGAGGGTGTCCACGCCCACCTCGCGCTGGTCCACGGTGGAGCGCTGGTGTTGCAGCAGGTATTCAATGGGGTCTTCGATGGTGATGATGTGATCGGCCGCCGTGCGGGCGCGGTGGTTGATCATGGCCGCCAGCGTCGTGCTTTTGCCCGATCCGGTGGAGCCCACCACCAGCACCAGGCCGCGGGGCAGCAAGGACAGTTGCGACACCACGCTGGGCAGCCCCAGGTGGGCCAGGTCGGGAACGTCGTTGTTGATGAAGCGGGCGACCACCGCCACCTCGCCCCGCTGCTGGTACACATTGAAGCGAAAGCGGCCCACCCCTTCGGCGCGGTGCGCAAAATTGGCCTCGCGCGTGGCCTCGAACTGCATGATTTGCTCGTGGTTCATCACCGAGTAGATCAGTTCGCGGGTCTGGCCCACGGCCAGGCGTTGCTCATTCACGTTGTGCTTGACGCCCTGGATGCGAATGGAGGGCGGGGCACCGGTGGTGAGGTAGAGGTCCGAGGCTTGGTTGGCGGCCACCATCTTCAGCAGCTGCATCAAGGCATCGTGGGCCATGGACATGTGTGTTCTCCCTGTCGTTGTGAAAGAGTGAGGGCACCCGCCGCAGGCGGTGGGGCCGAAGGCGTCATTGCCAGCCGGGGGCGCGGGTGAGCACCAGCGTCTGAAGGCGGTCGTCGTCGGCCAGGCGGCGGTTGCCGCGCAACTCGCGCCCGCAGCCGGGGGCCGTGGGGTAGGCCACCCACACGGCGGATATGCGGCGACCGTCGTCCGACTCGTCCAGGATGAGTTCGCCTTCGTCCAGGTCGCCGGAGAGCCAGTGCACCGAAGACTCGTCTTT
>DASUON010000164.1:0-10194 GCA_036276615.1 Burkholderiaceae bacterium | reverse complement strand
GGCCTTCCTGGTGGATGGCTACGTGGGCGGTCCGGGCATGGTCACCACGGTGCGGCGGCAGTACCCCAATCAGTTTCTGCACTACCACCGGGCGGGCCATGGGGCGGTCACCTCGCCCAGCTCCAAACGGGGCTACACCGCGTTTGTGCTGGCCAAGATGAGTCGGCTGCAAGGGGCCTCGGGCATCCATGTGGGCACCATGGGTTACGGCAAGATGGAAGGCGAGGGCGATGACAAGGTCATTGCCTACATGATCGAGCGCGACGAATGCCAGGGGCCGGTCTATTTCCAGAAATGGGACGGCGTCAAGGCCACAGCCCCCATCGTTTCGGGCGGCATGAATGCCTTGCGCCTGCCCGGCTTTTTCGAGAACCTGGGGCATGGCAACGTCATCAACACCGCAGGCGGTGGGGCTTACGGACACATCGACAGCCCGGCCGCCGGGGCGATGTCGCTGCGCCAATCGTACGAATGCTGGAAGGCCGGGGCCGACCCCGTGGAATGGGCCAAGGAGCACCGCGAATTTGCGCGGGCATTCGAATCCTTCCCGGGTGATGCCGACCGCCTGTACCCGGGCTGGCGGCAAAAGTTGGGCGTGGCCTGAGCCTGGCTGTTGCGCAGGGGTCACGAAGGGTGGGGGACGGGGTGGCAAAGGGCTACATTAAGCCCTTCTGTTCCCCCTACCTGAGTTCACTGCAATGTCTCCCCTTCTTCACGAAGATCCGTCCACCACCCATGGCACCGAGCATGTGCTGATGAGCCTGTGCAACTCAGTCACCAAGGTGCTGACCGTGGCGACGCACACGCAAATCCAGTACTCCGGCATGGTGCAGCGCATCTCCAAAACCTGCCTCAAGCCCGACATTGGCTGTTTTGTGCTGTTCGACGGCGGCTTTTCCGGCTTGGTGATCCTGAACT
Source organism: Burkholderiaceae bacterium (assembly GCA_036276615.1). GTDB lineage: Bacteria > Pseudomonadota > Gammaproteobacteria > Burkholderiales > Burkholderiaceae_C > UBA2334. The sequence goes on along the minus strand of DASUON010000164.1, from coordinate 9,276 downwards.
TCTCCGGTGCCGCCGCCATGGAGATGTACCAGAACTACATGGTCAGCATGGGCATGCCGCGTGACGAACTGGCCAGCTCCTACACCTCGGACGAGGTCAGCAACGTCATGGGCGAGCTGATGAACCAGGTGCTGGGCGACTTCACCAGCAAAGCGCGGCGGGAGCTGCAGACACACATCACGCAAAACCAACCCAAGATGCTGGTGTTGAACAAGCAGGTGCAGCTCAGTGTGGACGCCAACCTCGACAAGCCCGAGGCCCGGCGCGTGACGTTCTACACCGGCAAGAACCACATTTTTTACCTGGAGCTGGCGATGGACCACACCGAGTTCATCAAGCTCTACGACTTTGAGCCCCAGGCCGAACCCGAGCCCGACCAGGTCATGGCCGAAGTGGCCGCCTCGCCCGCCGGAGGTGGCGCGCCTGTGCCCCCGCCCGCGGACGCATCCGACACCGACGAACTGCTGCGTTCGCTGGGCATGTGACCCATTCAGTAATGCGGCGGCAACTCGTCGCGCAGGCTGCGAAATTCGCCGGGTGACGCCTGCCGCGCCAGTTGCTGGCGCAGCTGCGTCACTTCATGGGTCAGCCGGTCGATCTGGTCTTGCTGGCGGGCCACCAGGGTGTTCAAGGTGTCCAGCAGGTCATCGGCATAACTGGCTTTGATTTCCAGCGCGGTCAGGCGGTCGTCCACGGTTTGAGTGCTCATGCCCGCCATCATGCAACAGGGTTCACCAACTGGCTTCGCGGTCGGGTGTGGCGCTGATGCGGTGAATGCTCAGGTCGGCACCGTCGAATTCGGCCTCCTGATCGAGTCGCAGCCCCACGGTGGCTTTCAGCGTGCCATACACCACCGCGCCGCCCAGCAGCGCCCAGGTGACGCCCAATGCGGTGCCGATGGCCTGGGCGATGAGGTTCACCCCACCCAGGCCGCCAAAGCCCGTGCTGCCGAAAATGCCCGCGGCCAGTCCGCCCCAGGTGCCACACAGGCCGTGCAAGGGCCAGACGCCCAACACATCGTCCACCTTCCAACGGTTTTGCGTCCAGGTGAACATCACCACAAACAGCACACCAGCCACTGCACCCACCACCAGGGCACCCAGCGGATGCATCAGGTCGGAGCCGGCGCACACGGCCACCAGGCCGGCCAGCGGGCCGTTGTGCACAAAGCCGGGGTCGTTCTTGCCCGCCACCAGGGCGGTGAGCGTGCCGCCCACCATGGCCATGAGTGAGTTGACGGCCACCAGGCCGGACATTTTGTCCACGGTCTGGGCGCTCATCACGTTGAAGCCAAACCAGCCCACGCACAAGATCCAGGCTCCCAAGGCCAGGAAGGGGATGTTGGACGGCGGGTGGGCCGACATGGCGCCGTCCTTGCGGTAGCGGTTGGACCGTGCGCCCAGCAGCAGCACCGCGGGCAGGGCGATCCAGCCGCCCACTGCATGCACCACCACCGAGCCCGCAAAGTCATGGAACTCTGCGCCAGTGAGGTCCTTGATCCAGGTCTGCACCCCAAAGTGCTGGTTCCAGGCAATGCCCTCGAAGAACGGGTAGACCACCCCCACGATGACCGCGGTGGCCATCAACTGGGGCCAGAAGCGCGCCCGTTCGGCAATGCCACCGGAAATGATGGCGGGGATGGCGGCGGCAAAGGTGAGCAGGAAGAAGAATTTCACCAGCTCGTAGCCGTTTTTCTGGGCCAGCTGTTCAGCCCCCACAAAGAAGTGGGTGCCGTAGGCCACGGCGTACCCCACCACAAAGTAGGCGATGGTGGAGACCGAAAAGTCCACCAGGATCTTGACCAGGGCGTTCACCTGGTTCTTTTTGCGCACGGTGCCCAGCTCCAGGAACGCAAACCCGGCGTGCATGGCCAGCACCATGATGCCTCCCAACAGAATGAACAGTGCGTCCGTGCCTTGTTTTAGTGCATCCATATCCATCAATGCCTTGAATTGGTGAGTTGTGTTTCAAAACAGTGCACTTCGCCGGTGGGGTGGGGTGGTGAAGTGCGTGCACCAAAGAAAAGCAATTAACGCGCCAATTTGGTGTTTGCGGCTGATTTTGGGGCGATTTGTGGCAAGGATTTGCGTTTGTGTGGTGCGTTTGGCACCGTGGGTGGGCGCTTGAGGCTCAGGGTGTGTGTGCTCCTGGTGCATCGCCGGGCAGCGACACCAGGGGGCCGTAAATGCGGGCCAGGTGGCCTTCGGCTCGCTCCAGCATGAAGTAGCGGAAGGCTTCCGCAGCAGGCGACAGCATTTTGGACAGCATGTGCACCACGTTCCATGCCCGCACGATGGGGGTGCCTTCCACGTCCAGTTTGGCCATGAGCTTGTGCTCCAGCTCCAGCCCGATGGTGTGGAGGGACAGAAAGCTCAGCCCCATGCCCGCCATCACGGCCTGTTTGATGGTTTCGTTGCTGGACATTTCCATCACCACCCGGGGCTCCAGCCGGTGCTTGTCCAAAAAGGCTTCCATGGCGGCGCGGGTGCCGGAACCCCGTTCGCGCACGATGAAACCATGGGGGCGCAGGCTTTCCACCGTGGGGTGGCCGAACTTCAGCAGCGGGTGGTCGGTGGGGGCCACGAACACATGGGGGTGTGCGGCAAAGGGCTCAGCGCGGGTGGCCAGCTCGCGCGGCGGGCGGCCCATGACGGCAATGTCCACCTCGTTGCCTTGCAGCAGCTTGACCAGTTGTTCCCGGTTGCCGGTGGCCAGGCGGATTTCCACGCCCGGGTGCTCCCGCTGGAATTCGCCCAGCAGGCGCGGCAAGAAGTATTTGGCGGTGCTGACCATGCCGATGGTGAGCGTGCCTGCCTCCACCTGTTGCAGGCGGGCGGCCATGTCCTCGGCGTCTTTCAGCGTGGCCAGCATCTTGCGGGCGTAGACCAGCATGTACTCACCCGCGGTGGTCAGGGCCACCTGGCGCCCGCTGCGCTCGAACAGGGGCAGGCCCACATGGCCTTCCAGCTCCTTGACCTGCATGGTCACCGCGGGCGGCGTGAGGTGCAGGGCCTCGGCGGCGCGGGCAAAGCTGAGGTGGCGTGCCACCTCGCTGAACACACGCAATTGGCGAAAGGTGGCGTTTTTCATTCAGCAATACCTGAATCGAGCATAAAGTAAATGTGAATTTACCTTACTTTCGCCTGTGCTTACAGTTGGCTTCAACGACCTTCAACCCCTTCACAGGACGTGGCCATGACCCTGCTGCAAGCCTTGATTTTTGACGTGGACGGCACCCTGGCCGACACCGAGCGGGCCCACCTGGCGGCGTTCAACCACGCCTTTGCCGAAGAGGGGCTGGACTGGCACTGGGATGAAGCGCTGTACACCCGGTTGCTGGACATTTCCGGGGGCAAAGAGCGCATGCTGCACCACTGGCGCAGCGTCAACCCCCATCTGAAGGACATTGGCGGCGCGGGCGTGCGCGACACCCTCGATCGCCTGCACCAGATCAAGACCGCAGCCTACGAACAGGCCGTGAACGATGGGGCGGTGGCCCTGCGCCCCGGCGTGTTGCGTCTGATGGACGAAGCCTTGCGTGCCAACGTTCGCCTGGCCATTGCCACCACCACCTCGCCCGTCAACATCGCGGCCTTGCTGCGCCGCGCCATTGGTGTGGACTGGCGCAGCCACTTTGTGGCCATTGGTGACGCCTCCACCGCCCCCCTCAAAAAGCCGCACCCGCAGGTGTACCGGCACATGCTGTCGGCCCTGGCGCTGCCCGCTTCGGCCTGCGTGGCGTTTGAGGATTCGGCCAATGGCCTGCAGGCGGCCACGGCGGCGGGGTTGGCCACGGTCATCACGCCCACGTCGTTCACGCGGCACCACGACTTTGGCCAAGCGTTGCGGGTGGTGCCCGACCTGAACCAGGTGGGGCTGACCCATGTGCGCAGCTGGCACGCCGAGGCGGTGGGGGCGGGCGTTCAGTGACAATTCAGCCCCTCCACCCTCTGTTGTTCACGCATTCATTGCAGGTTTTTCCATGAGCTCCAACGTTCGCATCGCCCCCTCCATCCTGTCCGCCGACTTTGCCCGCCTGGGCGAGGAAGTGCGCGCCATTGAAGCCGCCGGGGCCGACCTGGTGCACTTTGACGTGATGGACAACCACTACGTGCCCAACCTCACCATCGGTCCGCTGGTGTGCGAGGCCATCCGCCCGCACGTGAAGATCGGGATCGACGTGCACCTGATGGTGGAGCCGGTCGATGCGCTCATTCCCCTGTTTGCCAAGGCCGGGGCCAACATCATCACCTTCCACCCCGAGGCCAGCCGCCATGTGGACCGCACGCTGCAACTGATTCGCGACCACGGTTGCAAGGCCGGGCTGGTGCTCAACCCGGCCACCTCGGTCCATGTGCTGGACCACGTGATGGACAAGCTGGACATGGTGCTGTTGATGAGCGTCAACCCCGGGTTTGGCGGGCAGAAGTTCATCCCCAGCACGCTGGACAAGCTGCGCACCGTGCGCCAGCGCATCACCGCCCACCAGGCCGAAGGCGGCCAGCCCATCTGGCTGGAGGTGGACGGTGGCGTCAAGGTGGACAACATTGCCGAGATCGTCCGCGCCGGGGCCGACACCTGTGTGGCCGGCAGCGCCGTGTTCGGTGCGCCCGATGCCGATGGTGGCTACCGCGGCGTGATGCAGGCCCTGCGCGACGCGGCGGCCAAGGCCTGACGGCCTGAGCCGGGCCACCGGCACCGCTCAACCGACTGAAATGTGATGTTCATGCCCCGCTGCGGCGGGGCAGGGGACGGTGTTGTCTTTTTGTTCTTGCCCGAGGTGATCATGCCCTTGTCTCAACGTTCCACATTGACGCAGTTCCTCATCGAGGAGCGTCGCCGTTACCCGCAAGCCAGTGGTGACTTCAACGCCTTGCTGCTGGACGTGGCCCTGGCCTGCAAGGCCATTGCCCGGGCGGTGGCCTTTGGTGAGTTGGGCGGCATGCTGGGCAACCACGCCGGGGAGGCCGAGGGCGTCAGCACCAACGTGCAGGGCGAGGTGCAGAAGAAGCTGGACGTGATCAGCAACGACATGTTCATCCGCGCCAACGAATGGGGCGGCACGCTGGCCGGGCTGGCGTCGGAGGAAATGGAACAGCCCTACCAGAGTCCCGCCCAGTACCCCCGCGGCAAGTACCTGCTGGTGTTCGACCCGCTGGACGGCTCCAGCAACATCGACGTGAACGTGTCGGTGGGCAGCATCTTCTCCATCCTGCGGGCGCCACAGGCCGTGGTGGACAGTGGCCGCGACGTGACGGTGGACGACTTTCTGCAGCCCGGCACCCGGCAGGTGGCGGCGGGCTACGCCATCTACGGCCCCACCACCATGCTGGTGCTGACGGTGGGCAATGGCGTCAACGGTTTCACGCTGGACCCCAGCCTGGGCGAGTTCAAGCTGACGCACCCCCACATCCAGGTGCCGGTTGACACGCATGAATTTGCCATCAACGCCTCCAACAGCCGCTTCTGGGAGGCGCCGGTCAAGCGGTATGTGGACGAATGCCTGGCCGGCAAACCCGGCCCCCGCGGCAAGGACTTCAACATGCGCTGGATTGCCAGCATGGTGGCCGAGGCCCACCGCATCCTGATGCGCGGCGGCGTGTTTTTGTACCCCCGCGACACCAAGGACCCCAGCAAGCCCGGCCGCCTGCGCCTGCTGTACGAGGCCAACCCCATCGCCATGGTGATGGAGCAGGCTGGCGGACGCGCCAGCACAGGGCGCGAGCCCATGCTGAGCGTGCAGCCCACGTCGTTGCACCAGCGCATTGGCCTGGTGTTTGGCAGCAAACACGAGGTGGAGCGCATCGAGCGTTACCACGCCGAACCCCAGCCCTGCGCCGAAGCGGCCAGCCCGCTGTTCAACGAGCGCAGCCTGTTCCGCGACTGAGGGTTGTGTTTGCTATTAATAAAGTAGCTGCTTGCGCTTTTATATAAAGCGCTGGGTGCCAAAAAAGTTTGTAAAACTGCCAGGAGACCGCCATGTCTGAACGCCACCCCATCATCGCCATCACCGGCTCGTCGGGCGCGGGGACGTCCACCGTCACCAAGACCTTCCAGAACATCTTCCGCCGCGAGGGTTTGAAGTCCGCCATCATTGAAGGCGACAGCTTTCACCGCCACGACCGCCAGGAAATGAAGCGTCGCGCCGCCCAGGCCGAGGCCGAGGGCAACAAGCACTTCAGCCACTTCGGGGCGGACAACAACCTGTTTGGCGAGCTGGAGGGCCTGTTCAAGAGCTACGCCGAATCGGGCACGGGCCGCAGCCGCAAGTACCTGCACAACGCCGAGGAGGCCGCGCCCTACCAGCAGGAGCCGGGCACCTTCACCCCCTGGGAGGTCTTGCCGCCGGACACCGACATCCTGTTCTACGAAGGCCTGCACGGCGCCGTCAAAACCGCCGAGCACGACATTGCCCGCTACCCCGATTTGTTGATTGGCGTGGTGCCCGTGATCAATCTGGAATGGATACAGAAACTCATCCGCGACAAGACCCAACGCGGCTACAGCACCGAGGCGGTGACCGACACCATCCTGCGTCGCATGCCGGACTACGTAAACTACATCGTTCCGCAGTTTGAGCACACGCACGTCAATTTCCAGCGGGTGCCCATGGTGGACACTTCCAATCCCTTCATTTCACGCGACATTCCCAGTGCGGACGAGAGCATGGTGGTCATCCGTTTTGCCAAGCCCAAAGGCATCGACTTTCCCTACCTGCTGAACATGATCGACAACAGCTACATGAGCCGCGCCAACACCATCGTGGTGCCAGGCGGCAAAATGGAGCTGGCCATGCAGCTCATCTTCACCCCGTTCATCTGGCGAATGATGGAGCGTCGCAAACGCGCCCTGGGCCTGTGATTTCGCAGCCCCAGCGCCCACGCCGAATACCCATCCCCCGAAAGGCCCTCCGTCCCATGACCGCCCCCAACCCTGAAATGGCCCGCCAGATGGCCAACGCCATCCGCATCCTGTCTGTCGACGCCATCGAGAAAGCCAAATCCGGCCACCCCGGAGCCCCCATGGGCATGGCCGACATCGCCGAGGTGCTGTGGAACCGCCACCTGCGCCACAACCCCACCAACCCGCATTGGGCCGACCGCGACCGTTTTGTGCTGTCCAACGGCCACGGCTCCATGCTGATCTATGCGCTGCTGCACCTCACCGGCTACGACCTGCCGATGGAAGAAATCAAAAACTTCCGCCAGCTGCACAGCAAGACCGCGGGCCACCCCGAAGTGGGCATCACCCCCGGAGTGGAAACCACCACCGGCCCGCTGGGGCAGGGCATTTCCAACGCCGTGGGCTTTGCCCTGGCCGAAAAACTGCTGGCGGCGCAGTTCAACAAGCCCGGCCACGGCATCGTGGACCACTACACCTACGCCTTCCTGGGTGACGGCTGCATGATGGAAGGCATCAGCCACGAAGCCTGCGCCCTGGCCGGCACGCTGCGCCTGTCCAAGCTGATTGCGTTCTACGACGACAACGGCATTTCCATCGACGGCCATGTGGAAGGCTGGTTCACCGACGACACGCCCAAGCGCTTCGAAGCCTACGGCTGGAACGTGATCCCGGCGGTGGACGGCCATGACGCCGCCGCCATCGACGCCGCCATCTGTGCCGCACGCGCCCAGGCCGAAAACGCCAACGGCAAGCCCACCCTGATCTGCTGCAAGACCGTCATCGGCAAGGGTTCGCCCAACAAGGCCGGCACGCACGACGTGCACGGTGCCGCACTGGGGGCCGCCGAAATCCAGGCCACCCGCGAAGCCCTGGGCTGGACGGCCGCCCCGTTCGAGATTCCCGCCGACATCGCCGCCGCCTGGGACGCCAAGGCCCGCGGCCAGGCCTCCGAAGCCGCCTGGAACAAATCGTTTGCCGACTACCGCGCCGCCTACCCCGCCGAAGCCGCCGAGTTCGAGCGCCGCATGAAGGGTGAACTGCTGCCCGCGTTTGCCGACAAGCTGCCCGAGGTGCTGGCCGCCATTGCCGCCAAGCCCGACGCCTTTGCCACCCGCAAGAGCAGCCAGAACGCGCTGGACGCCCTGGCCCCGCTGGTGCCCGAGTTCTTCGGCGGCAGCGCCGACCTGACCGGCTCCAACCTGACCAACTTCAAGGGCTGCGTCAAGGCCGGTGTGGACACCTGGGGCAACCACCTGAGCTACGGCGTGCGTGAGTTCGGCATGGCCGGCATCATGAACGGCCTGGCACTGCACGGCGGTTTCATCCCCTACGGTGGCACCTTCCTGACCTTCAGCGACTACAGCCGCAACGCCATCCGCATGGCCGCGCTGATGAAGCAGCGCGTGATCCACGTCTTCACCCACGACTCCATCGGCCTGGGCGAAGACGGCCCCACGCACCAGAGCATCGAGCATGTGCCCTCGCTGCGCATCATCCCCGGTGTGGACGTGTGGCGTCCCGCCGACGGCCTGGAAACCGCGGTGGCCTGGGCGGCATCCATCGAGCGCAAGGACGGCCCCAGCGCCCTGTGCCTGAGCCGCCAGAACCTGCCCCGCCTGACCGAAGCCGCCCAAGCCGACAGCATCCGCAAGGGTGGCTACGTGCTGGCCGAGGGGGCCAACCCCGTGGCCGTGATCCTGGCCACCGGCTCGGAAACCTCGCTGGCCATGGAAGCGCATGCCGCGCTGGCCGCACAAGGCATCAGCACCCGCGTGGTGTCCATGCCCAGCACCAACGTGTTCGACCGCCAGCCCCAGGCCTACCAGGACGCGGTGCTGCCGCTGAACCTGCCCGCGGTGGCCATTGAAGCGGCTCACCCCGACTTCTGGCGCAAGTACGTGGGCCGCAACGGCAAGGTCATTGGCATGCCCACCTTTGGTGAGTCCGCCCCCGCCAAGGACCTGTACAAACACTTCGGCATCACCACCGACGCGGTGGTGGCCGCCGTGTGCGAACTGGTGGGCAAGTGACGCACCAGCGCACCGCCGCCGGGCCGTCCCAAGGCGGGGCAACCCCCCTTGGGAGGGCAGCGACCTGCGGGAGCGTGGGGGGCCAGTTCAGCGCTGTGCTGTTCGACCTGGACGGCACGCTCATCGACACCGCCGCCGAGATTGCCGATGGCGTCAACGACACCCTGGCCGAGCTGGGCTTGCCGTTGGTGACCGAGCAGCAGGTGCGCAGCTGGGTGGGCCACGGCACGCAATCGCTGATGGTGCGCGCCTGTGCCGAGGTGCAGGGCCTCACGGAAGAGGCCGTGCACCAGTCCGGCCAAGTGCCGCGGGTGATGGCGGTGTTTGGCCGTCGCTACCTGGC
>DASUON010000163.1:0-4508 GCA_036276615.1 Burkholderiaceae bacterium | reverse complement strand
CACGCAAAGCCTGTGGTTGCCATGGCTGGAGGCTGCAGACCGGTGCCATTCGGCATCCAACGCCGAGGCCATCCTGTGGCTTCCGCGCCTGGGGCGGGCGTGATAAGGTCGATCAGGGAGACACACTTCAATCGGTTGGGAAACGTGAAGACAGAAGTGGCCATTCAGACCCGCCAGGACATCGTGCGGGTGCAAGTGTCGGCTGACAGCGCCGCTGAAGCGGTGTCGTCCTTGGGGGCTGCGCTGGCGCACAGCTCGCCTGCGCTGGTGTTGTGTTTTTGCGCCCCCCGTTACCCGTGGGACGAGTTGGCCCAGGCCTGGGCCAAGGTCGATTGCCCTGCGCCGGTGGTGGGGTGCACCACCGCTGGGGAAATGGGGCCCCTGGGCTACCGACAGGACAGCCTGGTGGGCGTGGCGCTGCCCGCCAAGGCGTTTTCGGCGGTCACCCGGTGCATCGGGCCCTTGAGCCGGTGGGATGCCACCGCCGGACATGCCCATGTGCAGGCCTTGCTTCACGCGCTGGAGGCCAAGGCCCCGGGTGTGGGGCCAGGCAACACCTTTGCCCTGTTGCTGGTGGATGGCCTGTCGGGCCAGGAGGATGTGGTGACCCGCTCCCTCCAGGCCGCATTGGGGGGCATTCCCCTGGTGGGCGGTTCGGCGGGAGACGGGTTGAACTTCCAGCGCACGGCGGTGTTCCACGGGGGGCAGTTCCTGTCGGACCACGCGGTGCTGGCCCTGGTGTCCACCCACCGCCCGTTTCGGCCTTTCATGGCGCAGCAGTTCGTGGCCATGCCCGAGCGGGTGGTGGTCACGTCCGCCGATCCGAGCCGCCGCCTGGTCCACGAGATCGACGGCTACCCCGCCGCCACCGCCTACGCCCGCCTGACGGGGGTGGCCCTGTCGGACTTGGGACCGGCGCACTTTGCTCGCTACCCCCTGGTGGTGGTGATCGGGGGCATGAGCCATGTGCGCTCCATTGGCCAGGCCCTGCCGGACGGCAGCCTGAAGTTCTTTTGCGCCATTGACGAGGGCATGGTGCTGCATGTGGGCCAGGCCACCGACGTGCTGGACAACCTGCGCCACACCCTGGAGGGGATGCAAGCGGCGTTGGGGGGCGAGGTGTTTTCACTGGGTTTCGACTGCACACTTCGCCGCATGCACCAGGAGCAGGCGGGTGTCCTGCCCCAGGTGGCCGACTTGCTGGTGCAGCACGGGGTGGTGGGTTTCAGCACCTATGGCGAGCAGTTTCGCGGGGTGCACGTCAACCAGACGTTCACGGGTCTGGCCATCGGTGAGTCGTCGGGAGGTGCGGCATGAGCCTCGACGAGATCGATCCCACCGGCCAGGCCGACCCCGCCCAGCTGAAGGCCGAAAACCTCCGGCTGCGAAAGATCATCCGCGCCCTGGTGGACCGGGCCGAGCGCAGCACCGAGTTACAAGGGACCGAGTTCAGCCTGTTCCAGACCGCGGTGATGCTGGATGAGCAGGTCAAGCAGCGCACGGCGGCGTTGCAGACGGCGTTTCAGGACATTGCCCGCATCAACCGGGCACTCACGGAATCGGAAGCCCGGTTCCGGGCGGTGGTGGAACAGTCGCTGGTGGGCATTGCCATCGTGGCCGAGGCGGGGTTCAACTACTGCAACCCGCGCCTGGCCGACATGTTCGGCTACAGCGAGGCCGAGATGATGGCCTTGTCTCCGCTGGCGCTGGCCCCGCCCGAAGTGCAGCGGACCCTGGCCGAGAAAATCCGCCAGGGCCTGACGCGCGAAGTGGACCAGGCCCATTACCAGCTGCAGGGGCAGCACCGCGATGGGCACCTGCTGGACATCGAGGTGTTTGGCCGGGTGATCCTGACCGACGACAAGCCCCTGCTGGTGAACGTGGTGCTGGACGTGTCTGAACGCTGCCGCGCCGAGCGGGCGGTTCAGGTGCTGCAGGCCCAGCTCAAGGAGCAGTCGGTGCGGGATGCGCTCACGGGCCTGTACAACCGCCGCGACCTGATGAGTTCCCTGGAGCGTGAGTTGCGCCAGGCCCAGGCCGATCGGCGCCGCGTGGGCGTGGTCATGGGCGATTTGGACCACTTCAAGCGCGTCAACGACCGCTACGGTCACCCCGCAGGCGACGAGGTCTTGCGCCAGTTTGCGCGCTGTCTGGTGCAAGAGGTCCGCAGCACCGATTGGTGCTTTCGTTATGGCGGGGAAGAATTCCTGCTGATCCTGCCGGGCGTGGACCGGACGGCGGCCCATGCCCGGGCCGAGGCGGTGCGCCGCAAGGTGGAGGCCGCTCCGGTGCAAGCCCATGGCCAGGCGATTGCGGTCACCGCCTCGTTCGGCGTGGCCTGTTTCCCGGACGATGGCAGCACCGCGGACCAGCTCATCAACCAGGCCGATGCCGCGCTGTACGCCGCCAAGGCGGGTGGACGCAACCAGGTGCACAGCGACCCCAGCGTTCATGGAGCGTGATGGCATCATGGGTGCATGAGCACTCTGCCCACGTTGCGCATTGCCACCTACAACATCCACAAGGGCGTCCAAGGCCTGGGGCCGACCCAGCGGCTGGAAATCCACAACCTGGCCCATGCGGTGGAGCAGTTCGATGCCGACCTGATCTGCCTGCAAGAGGTGCGCAGCCACCACCGCAAGCTGGCCCACCGCTTCGACCGCTGGCCCGAACAAGGGCAGGCCGATTACCTGCTGCCCGAGGGGTACGAGGCCGTCTACCGCACCAACGCCCGCACCCGCCATGGCGAGCACGGCAACGCGCTGCTGACCCGCTGGCCGGTGAGCGCCGTGGGCCACGAGGATGTGTCCGACCACCCGTTCGAACAGCGGGGCCTGCTGCATGTGTGCGTGCAGGTCGAGGCACACCCCATCCATGTGGTGGTGGTCCACCTGGGGCTGTTGGCGGCCAGCCGCGAGCGGCAGGTGCAGCGCCTGGCCGCCTACCTGGACCGCGAAGTGCCCGCCCATGAACGCCTGGTGGTGGCCGGGGACTTCAACGACTGGGGCGGGCGTTTGCACGCCCCCATGGCCGCGCTGGACATGCGCACCTTCGAGGGGGTGCGCCTGGCCACCTTCCCGTCGCGCCTGCCGGTGCTGCACCTGGACCGCATCTACGTGCGCGGCCTGCGACCGCTGAGCGCCCATGTGCCCCACGGGCGGGCCTGGCCCCGCATGTCGGACCATTTGCCGCTGATTGCCGAGTTCGGTCTGTGAGCCCCAACGTCCAACTGTCATCCGGCCACCGGCTGGGCCTGCTGCCCGGGGGCGATGCGCTGTTTGCGGCGCTGGAGCAGGCCATGGACGCAGCCCAGGTGTCCGTGCACCTGGAAACCTACATTTTTCACTTTGCGGGTGCCTCATTGCGCGTGGCCGAGGCCTTGGCGCGGGCGGCCCACCGGGGCGTGACGGTGCGGCTGGTGGTGGACGGGGTGGGCACCGGGGCCTTGCCACCCGAGTGGGCCACGCGGTTTGCCCATGCCGGGGTGGATGTGAAGGTGTATGCCCCGCTGGGCAAGCTGGGCTTGCTGCTGCCCAGCCGGTGGCGGCGCTTGCACCGCAAGCTGTGTGTGATCGACGGCGTGCTGGGGTTTTGTGGGGGCATCAACCTGTTGGACGATCGGGTGGTCCTGCCTGACGGCAGCCTGCCGCAGCCCCGGTTCGACTTTGCGGTGCGCTGCGCGGGGCCGCTGGTGGACACCATGTCCGACACCATGTTGCAACTGTGGTGGCGCATGTTGGCCCTGCGGCGCGTGCGCCAGCATGCCTTCCGGGCCGCGTGGCAGGCACTGAAGGCGGGACGGCCCGTGGGTGATTTTTCCGATTGGCGCGTGCCAACGCCCTTGTCGGGCTGGTTGTGGCGGCGCCCCCCACCCCAGGTGGACAACGCCCAGGCCACGCTGGTGCTGCGCGACAACGTGTGGCACCGCTCAGACATCGAACGGGCCTACCTGTGGGCCATCCGCACCGCCCGTCACGAGGTGCTGTTGGCCAATGCCTACTTTGTCCCCGGGGGGCGGTTGCGTCGCGCCCTGGTGCAGGCCGTGGTGCGGGGAGTGCGGGTGAGGGTGCTGACACAGGGCCGCTACGAAGGTTTCATGCAGTATCACGCGGCGCGCCCGGTGTACCGGGGCTTGCTGGACGCAGGGGTGGACATCCGCGAATACACCCCCAGCGACCTGCATGCCAAGGTGGCGGTGGTCGATGGGCGCTGGGCCACCGTGGGCTCCAGCAACCTGGACCCGCTGAGCCTGCTGCTGGCGCGCGAGGCCAATGTGGTCACCAGCGATGCCCGCTTTGCCGCCGACCTGCGCGAACGCCTGCACGACGCCTTGGCGCATGCCTCCCGCCCCGTGGACCACCAGGCCTTGCTCGACCGACCCTGGACGCAACGCCTACAGGACCGGTTGGCGTTTGCCTTGATGCGGCTGGCCATCTTCCTCAGTGGCCACAGGTACTGAGGTGTCTTTGGGGCGGGTGTTAGCATCCTGCGCTCAAAGACCAACCTGC
>DASUON010000162.1:0-2404 GCA_036276615.1 Burkholderiaceae bacterium | reverse complement strand
GCAGAAACGCCCCCAGGCGAAGTTGTCGGCTCATGGGAAAACTCCTCAGCGGTGTGGAACAGGCGTCCCACTCTAGGCAGGGGCCGAGGGTGCGTGAACGATGCCTTTTGCATATGCATCTGCGGAAAATGCCGGGGGTTCTATATGTTTGTGCGTTCTAAGGTTCCAATTTTTTATTCGTTGGCACTGGGGGCGTGTGGTCCTACAGTCCACCGCATAAACACCCACGCATTGGAGCGATTCCCCATGACCCGCTACTTCGACGACAACTCGCTGTCCATTGGCCGCACCCCGCTGGTCAAGCTCAACCGCATCACCGACGGGGCCGCGGCCACCGTCCTGGCCAAGATCGAAGGCCGCAACCCCGCCTACTCGGTCAAGTGCCGCATTGGCGCCGCCCTGGTGTGGGACGCCGAAAAGCGCGGCGTGCTCGGCCCGGGCAAGGAAATCGTGGAGCCCACCAGCGGCAACACCGGCATTGCGCTGGCGTTTGTGGCCGCGTCGCGGGGCATTCCCATCACCCTCACCATGCCCGACACCATGAGCATCGAGCGCCGCAAGCTGCTGCTGGCCTACGGCGCCAAGCTGGTGCTGACCGAAGGGGCCAAGGGCATGAAGGGGGCCATTGCCAAGGCCGAGGAAATTGCCGCCAGCGACCCCGCCAAGTACGTGCTGCTGCAACAGTTCAAGAACCCGGCCAACCCCGCCATCCACGAGGCCACCACCGGCCCCGAAATCTGGGAAGACACCGACGGCGGCATCGACATCCTGGTGTCCGGCGTGGGCACGGGCGGCACCATCACCGGCATTTCGCGCTTCATCAAGAAGGCCAAGGGCAAGGCCATCACCTCGGTGGCGGTGGAGCCCGCGGCCAGCCCGGTGCTGACGCAAACGCGCAATGGCGAAGAAGTGAAACCCGGCCCCCACAAAATCCAAGGCATTGGCGCCGGGTTTGTGCCCGACGTGCTGGACCTGTCGCTGGTGGACGCCATCGAGCAGGTGAGCAACGACGACGCGGTGCTGTTTGCCCGCCGCCTGGCGCGGGAAGAGGGCATTTTGTCCGGCATCTCCTGCGGTGCCGCTGCCGCCGCCGCGGTGCGCTGGGCGCACAAGCCCGAAAACGCGGGCAAGACCATCGTGGTCATCCTGCCTGACTCGGGCGAGCGTTACCTCAGCTCGGTGCTGTTCGAAGGGGTGTTTGACGGGGCCACCGGCTTGGCCGCCTGACATGCCCCGCGTGATCATCGTTCCCGGCTGGCGCAACTCCGGCCCCCGCCACTGGCAAAGCCTGTGGGCGTCCCGCCTGCCCAACGCCCAGCGTGTGGAGCAGGACGACTGGATCACCCCCACCCGCCGCGCCTGGGTGGGGCGGCTGGCGGAAACCATCTTGGCGTCACCGCAGCCCGTGGTGCTGGTGGCCCACAGCCTGGGCTGCATTGCCAGCGTGGAGCTGCCGCCCGAAGCCGCCGCCCATGTGCGGGCCGCCCTGCTGGTGGCCCCGGCGGACCCGGAGCGCCGTGGCCAACTGGCCGACTTTGCCCCCGTGCCCTACCAGCCGCTGCCCTACCGCAGCCTGCTGGTGGCCAGCGACAACGACCCCTTCTGCCCCGTGCGCCTGGCCGCCGCCTATGCGCGGGCCTGGGGCAGCGATTTCGTCAAGCTGCATGGCGCGGGGCACATCAACGTCGATTCCGGCCATGGCGACTGGCCGCTGGGCTGGGGCCTGCTGCAAGGCCTGTTGAGCGAGTGTGGCGCTGGGGGCATTCCCGGTGCGGCCACCAAGGAAGCACTGGCGGCTTGAGCCTCTTGTAAAAAGGGATGGTTCCTCATTAAAAATCCGCTTCCATCGAAGCGTTTGTTCACCCACAGTCGGGACCTTCTGACTTCTTTCTGAAGGTTCCAACCATGTTGAAAACGTTATCCCTGATGGTCCTGGGCGCAACGCTCGGGCTGGCGCTGGTGGTGGGCGATGCCCATGCCGCCAAGCGCCTGGGCGGTGGCCGGTCCACCGGCATGCAGCGTGAGTCGGTCACGCAGCCACACACGCCCAGCGCACCCTCGTCCAACCCCTCGGTGGCTGCGGCCCCCAAACCGGCCAACGCCGCCGCCGCGCCTGCTGCTGCAGCGGCACCCAAGCGCTCGTGGTTGGGCCCCATTGCGGGCATCGCCGCGGGTCTGGGTTTGGCGGCGCTGGCCTCCCACCTGGGCTTTGGGCAGGAACTGGCCACGTTCATGATGCTGGCCCTGATCGGCGTGGCGCTGCTCGCCGTGGTGGGCTGGGTCATGCGCAAGCGCATGGCGTCGGCTCAACCGCAACCCGCGTGGGCTGGGGCGGGTGCAGGGGCACGCGTGGAGCCCACCCGCTACAACACCGATGACCGCGGCCAACTCGGTGCGGCGGGTG
>DASUON010000161.1:0-13792 GCA_036276615.1 Burkholderiaceae bacterium | reverse complement strand
CAAGGAGAACCCTATGGCAGTGACCGTTGAAACCCTGGAGAAGCTCGAGCGCAAGATGACGCTCTCGCTGCCCATGGAAGTGATCAGCAACGAGGTGGAAACCCGCCTCAAGCGCCTGGCCCGCCAGGTCAAGATGGACGGTTTCCGTCCGGGCAAAGTGCCCATGAACGTGGTTGCCCAGCGTTATGGCTACTCCGTCCAGTACGAAGTCATGAACGACAAGGTGGGTGAGGCGTTTGCCGTGGCCGCCAACGAAGCGCAGTTGCGCGTGGCCGGTGCGCCCCGCATCTCCGAGAAGGAAGGCGGCACCGACGGCGAACTGCTGTTCGACGCCGTGTTCGAGGTGTATCCCGAAGTGAAGATCGGCGACCTGTCGGAAGCCGAGGTGGAGCGTCTGAGCACCGAAGTGGGCGAAGAAGCCATCGACAAGACCGTGGACATCCTGCGCAAGCAGCGTCGCACCTTTGCCCAGCGTGCCATGGACGCCGCTGCCCAGGACGGCGACCGCGTGACCATCGACTTCGAAGGCAAGATCGACGGCGAACCTTTCGCGGGTGGCAAGGCCAACGGCTTCCAGTTCCTGGTGGGCGAAGGCCAGATGCTGAAGGAATTTGAAGACGCCGTGCGTGGCATGAAGGTGGAAGAAAGCAAGACCTTCCCCTTGAACTTCCCTGCCGACTACCACGGCGCGGACGTGGCTGGCAAGACGGCTGATTTCCTGGTCACCGTTCACAAGATCGAAGCCGCTCACCTGCCCGAAGTGAACGAGGCATTTGCCAAGTCCCTGGGCATTGCCGACGGCACGGTGGAAGGCCTGCGTGCCGACATCCGCAAGAACCTGGAGCGCGAAGTCAAGTTCCGCCTGCAGGTGCGCAACAAGACCGCGGTGATGGACGCCCTGGTGGCCAAGGCCGAACTGGACCTGCCCAAGGCCATCGTCCAGGCTGAAGTGGAGCGCCTGGTTCAAGGTGCCCGCGCTGACCTCAAGCAGCGTGGCATGAAGGACGCCGACACCGCCCCCATCCCTGAAGAAATGTTTGTGCCTCAGGCTGAGCGCCGCGTGCGCATCGGCTTGGTGCTGGCAGAGCTGGTCAAGGTCAACAACCTGGCCGCCAAGCCCGAGCAGATTCAGGCGCATGTCGAAGAGCTGGCCTCTTCCTATGAAAAGCCTGCCGACGTGGTGCGCTGGTACACCGGCGACCAGCGCCGCATGGCCGAAGTCGAAGCCGTGGTGATTGAAAACAACGTGACCGAGTTCGTGCTGAGCAAGGTCAAAGTCAACACCAAGTCCATCGGGTTTGAAGAGTTGATGGCTCAAGGCTGATCCCGTTTTGGCCCTGCGCCTGTGGCAAAGGGCTCAAATAGCATCAAGGGCGATCTTCGGGTCGCCCTTTTTTCTGTTCCCCAGCTTGCAGATCGGGTGTTTGTCCCCATTTCAGAGTGCATCGCGGGTTTGGGTACAGTACACGGTCTATACATTCGGAGTTTCGATGAGCGCAAAGGACATTGAAGCCTTGGGCATGGTGCCCATGGTGATCGAACAATCGGGTCGCGGTGAACGCGCCTACGACATCTATTCGCGCCTGTTGAAGGAGCGGGTGATCTTCCTGGTGGGGCCGGTCAACGACCAATCCGCCAACCTCGTGGTGGCCCAGTTGCTGTTCCTGGAAAGCGAAAACCCTGACAAGGACATTTCGCTCTACATCAACTCCCCGGGGGGCTCGGTGAGCGCGGGCATGGCCATCTACGACACCATGAACTTCATCAAGCCCGATGTCTCCACCCTGTGCACCGGCATGGCGGCCAGCATGGGGGCTTTCCTGTTGGCTGCCGGAGCCAAGGGCAAGCGTTTCTCGCTGCCCAGTTCGCGGGTCATGATCCATCAACCGCTGGGTGGGGCTCAAGGTCAGGCCACGGACATTGAGATCCATGCTCGCGAAATTCTGCGTTTGCGCAGCGAGTTGAACCAGATCCTGGCCGACCAGACCGGACAGCCGCTTGAGAAGATTGAGCGCGATACCGAGCGTGACTACTTCATGTCCGCGGCTGAAGCCCAAGCCTATGGTTTGGTGGACAAGGTGATTGCCAAGCGTGGGGCGACGAGCTGACGCTGGGCTTGTAGGCACCACCTTCACTGGGTGTGGGTGGTCCTGGGAACACATGGCAGCCCTGACCGAAACAGGTCAGGGCTTTAGTCTTTTGTAGGATGAAACGATGGCCGATAAAAAAGGCTCCACGTCAGAAAAAAACCTCTATTGCTCTTTCTGCGGCAAGAGCCAGCATGAGGTGAAAAAGCTCATCGCGGGACCCTCTGTGTTCATTTGCGACGAGTGCATTGACCTTTGCAACGACATCGTTCGTGATGAAGTGGCCGCGTTGAAGGCGGGTGGCGGCAAGTCGGAAGACGGATTGCCCACGCCCGCCGAACTCAAGCAGAACCTGGACAACTACGTCATTGGTCAGGATTCGGCCAAGCGAGCGCTGTCTGTGGCGGTGTACAACCACTACAAGCGCCTTCGCCACAAGGATGCGGCTCCCAAGGACGACGTGGAACTGGCCAAGAGCAACATCCTGTTGGTGGGCCCCACGGGATCGGGCAAGACCCTGCTGGCACAGACGTTGGCACGCATGTTGAACGTGCCCTTCGTGATGGCCGACGCAACCACCCTCACCGAGGCGGGTTACGTGGGCGAGGATGTGGAAAACATCATTGCCAAGCTTCTCCAGACCTGCAACTACGATGTGGCCAAGGCCCAGCAGGGCATTGTTTACATCGACGAAATCGACAAGATCACCCGAAAGGCGGACAACCCATCCATCACCCGCGACGTGTCGGGCGAAGGCGTTCAGCAGGCCCTGCTGAAACTGGTGGAGGGGACCATGGCGTCCATTCCGCCACAGGGGGGGCGCAAACACCCCAACCAGGATTTTCTGCAGGTGGACACCACCAACATCCTGTTCATTTGTGGTGGTGCGTTTGCAGGCATTGAAAAAATCATTGAAAACCGGACGGAAGCGTCCGGCATCGGCTTTGGGGCAGCGGTGCGCAGCAAGAAGCAGCGCAGCGTTTCAGAGGCGTTCAAGGACATCGAGACCGAAGACCTGATCAAGTTCGGCCTGATCCCTGAGCTGGTGGGGCGTTTGCCTGTGGTGGCCACGCTGACCGAACTCACTGAAGATGCCCTGATTGACATCCTGACCCAGCCCCGCAACGCGGTGGTCAAACAGTTTGCCAAGCTGATCGCGCTGGAAGGTGCCGAGTTGGACATCCGTCCTGCCGCGTTGCGGGCCATTGCACGCAAGGCTCTGGCTCGTAAAACGGGTGCGCGTGGGCTGCGCTCCATTTTGGAAAATGCGTTGATCGATACCATGTTCGACCTGCCCAGCATTGAGAATGTGCAGAAGGTCGTGGTGGATGAGTCCACCATTGACGAGGGCAAGCCGCCATTGTTGGTATACCGTGAAGAGGCCAAGCAGGCCTGAGAAAGAAACCATCATGTCAGGAAACAAATCTCTGCCTCCTGTCCAAGTGGATCTGCCCCTGTTGCCGTTGCGCGATGTGGTGGTGTTCCCGCACATGGTCATTCCCCTGTTTGTGGGGCGAGCCAAGAGCATTCGGGCGCTGGAGGTGGCCATGGAGGCCGAGCGCCGCATCGTGCTGGTGGCCCAAAAAGCGGCGGCCAAGGACGAGCCGTCCCCCGAAGACCTGTTCGAAATGGGCTGTGTGGCCACCATCTTGCAGTTGCTCAAATTGCCCGATGGCACGGTCAAGGTGCTGGTGGAAGGTGGCCAGCGCGCCCGCTTGAACCTTGTGGCCGACCAGACCAGTCACTTTTCTGCCACCGTCACCCCTGTCGATGCACAGGGAGAGTCGGGCGACAAGACCCGTTCCACCGAGATCGAGGCCTTGCGTCGAGCGCTGATGCAGCAGTTTGATCAGTACGTCAAACTGAACAAAAAAATCCCCTCCGAGATCCTGACCTCCATCGCCAGCATCGACGATCCGGGGCGGTTGGCCGACACCATCGCCGCTCACTTGCCCCTGAAACTGGAGTCCAAACAAGAGGTGTTGGACATTGCCTCGGTCACGGAACGCCTGACCAATCTGTTTGCCCAGCTGGAGCGTGAGGTGGACATCCTCACGGTGGACAAACGCATTCGGGGTCGTGTCAAGCGGCAAATGGAGAAGAATCAGCGCGATTTCTACCTCAACGAGCAGGTCAAGGCCATCCAGAAAGAGCTGGGCGAAGGGGAAGATGGGGCGGACCTCGAAGAAATCGAGAAGCGCATCAAGCTGGCCAAGATGCCCGCTGAGGCCCGGAAAAAGGCCGAAGGCGAGCTGAAGAAGCTCAAGCTCATGTCCCCCATGTCGGCCGAGGCCACGGTGGTGCGGAACTACATCGATGTGTTGACGGGTTTGCCATGGGCCAAGAAAACCAAGATCAAACACAACTTGGCTTTGGCCGAGGACGTGCTCAACCAAGACCATCATGGGCTGGAGCGGGTCAAAGACCGCATCCTTGAATACCTTGCGGTTCAGCAACGCGTGGACAAGGTGAAGGCACCCATTTTGTGTCTGGTGGGGCCTCCTGGGGTGGGCAAAACCTCCTTGGGGCAATCGATTGCCAAGGCCACGGGGCGCAAGTACGTGCGCATGGCGCTGGGTGGTGTGCGTGACGAGGCTGAAATTCGTGGGCACCGGCGCACGTACATCGGGGCACTGCCGGGCAAAGTGTTGCAAAGCCTGACCAAGGTGGGGACTCGCAATCCGCTGTTCCTGCTGGATGAAATTGACAAGATGGGCACGGATTTCAGAGGCGATCCATCCAGCGCCCTGCTTGAAGTGCTGGATCCTGAGCAGAACCACACGTTCGGCGACCATTACGTGGAGGTGGACTTCGACCTGAGCGACGTGATGTTTGTGGCCACGTCCAATTCGATGAACATCCCGCCTGCGCTGCTGGACCGGATGGAAGTGATCCGTCTGAGTGGCTACACCGAAGACGAGAAGGTCAGCATTGCCACCAAGTACCTGTTGCCCAAACAGTTGAACAACAACGGTCTCAAGGCTGAAGAACTGTCGGTCTCGGAAGCCGCGTTGCGGGACATCGTGCGCTACTACACCCGGGAAGCCGGTGTTCGCTCCCTGGAGCGAGAGGTGTCCAAAATCTGCCGCAAGGTCGTCAAAGGCTTGTTGCTCAAGACCCTGAAACCCCTGGTCAAGGTGGATGCCGACAACTTGTCGGACTACCTGGGTGTTCGCAAGTACACCTATGGACGGGCAGAGGAGCAGAACCAAGTGGGCCAGGTGGTTGGCTTGGCGTGGACAGAAGTGGGCGGTGACTTGCTGACCATCGAAGCAGCATTGATGCCCGGTAAGGGGAACATCCTGCGCACAGGCTCGCTGGGTGATGTCATGAAAGAGTCCGTGGAAGCCGCTCGCACGGTGGTTCGCAGCCGTGCACGGGTGCTGGGCATTGCGGATGAGCTGTTTGAAAAGCGAGACATCCACATTCACGTGCCGGATGGCGCAACTCCCAAGGACGGTCCGAGCGCCGGGGCGGCCATGGCCACAGCATTGGTGTCGGCCCTCACGGGCATTGCCGTCAAAGGCGATGTGGCCATGACGGGGGAGATCACCCTTCGTGGCGAGATCACAGCCATTGGGGGCTTGAAGGAGAAGCTGCTGGCGGCCCTTCGTGGCGGCATCAAGACGGTGTTGATTCCGGAGGAAAACGTCAAAGACTTGGCTGAAATTCCCGACAACGTCAAATCAGACTTGAACATCGTTGCGGTGCGCTGGTTTGACAAGGTGTTGGAAGTCGCGCTGGAGCGGCAGCCGGTGCCGTTGACGACCGATGACACAGTGGTTGCCAAAGCCGAGGTCAAGACCTCTGACGTGCCTGCCGTGGATGTTCGGCCCCACTGATTTTTTCAAAACTTGCTTGCAACACAAAAAACGTTGTATAATCATGGCTTCAGCGAAACGCTGATACGCGGGAATAGCTCAGTTGGTAGAGCGCAACCTTGCCAAGGTTGAGGTCGCGAGTTCGAGCCTCGTTTCCCGCTCCATTTTTCTTGAAAAGGGAAGCTCTGCTTCCCTTTTTATTGACCTGAGCCCTCAGGCACAAGGCGCGGTAGCAAAGCGGTTATGCACCGGATTGCAAATCCGTGTAGGTCGGTTCGACTCCGGCCCGCGCCTCCAAAAAGCCCTGGTGACTCATGCCCCGCAGCGTCTGTTGTCGGGGCTTTTTTGTTCCACAATCATCCAATGCCTCGGTGGTGAAACGGGTAGACACAGCGGACTTAAAATCCGCCGCTTGCCGAATAGGCGGCGTGCCGGTTCGATCCCGGCCCGAGGCACCATGGTCAATGGCCCGCGAAATGGTGGACGACTTCCACCACCCAGGAGTGAGTTGAATGTACGAGCAGCCATTTGAAATCCATGTGCACGGCGACGTTCCTTTGAGGGCTGACGTGGTGCTGGCGCAGGTTCAGGAGGCGCTTCGCCCCATTTGGACGTACGCGGGCGCCAAATCCCTGGCTGCCGCCGCTCGGAGTGCCTACGAAGAAGAGCCGGGCATTCGCTTCAATGCCGCTGAGCACCTGCTTCAGATTTGCTGGACCGTCACAGGGGACGAAGATTTCCGTCAGGTGATGGAAGAAGCCTGCATGGCCCTGAACGACATCGCCGCAGAGGGGGCACCGTTGGAGGTGTCGTTTTACGACACCCAGTACGATGAGGACGACGAAGCCGCACAAGATGACTCACGCGATGATTTCATGATGTGCTTTGTGGGGCCGACACCTGCAGCCATCCTTCAGGTGCAGCGGGACATGATGGTTCGGGATGTTGTGCACATGATGGAGCGGCATTTCGACGCTTCTGAACTGGACCCCGTCGTTCAGGCCATCGACAAGCTGTTTGCGGATCGGTTCCAGTCGCTGGTCAGCTCCATGCAACTGGGGCGTCCACCGAAAGGTTCGGGCGGTGGCGGGCACGGTGGTGGGCGCAAGCCTCGCCACCTGCACTGACGCAAATCCCCAACCCGGCGCCCGCTGTGCAGCAGGGCGTCAGATGTCCCAGATCAGGTCCGCTTGGGCGCGCTGGCAGCGTTCAAGTGCCTGGGTCAGGGGGGCGATCCGCTGAGCCAGGGAAACGCGTGACCTGGGTGCCCCTTGCTGGTCAGCGGGAGGGCGTTCATCAGTCTCGTCGAAGGCGTCTTCCTCGCTGCGGGAAGACGCATCTCTCTGCGCTGCATCCAGTGCAGCCTCTTGTTCCAGCAGTTCCAGGCAATGCCCCATCTCGGGCCAGGTGATGATGCCTGGCGCTTTGGCCGTCTTGCCCAGGATGGCCAACAACCGCTCCGCATCGGCCGCCAGCATCACGATGTCGGATGTTTCACGGGATTTGAAGCGGTACAGCACGACGGGCGGCCTCAGAATTAGGCTTGACCGATGGCAATGCCTTTGAACTCGCCGGTGGCAATGCGCTTTTGCCACTGCTCGGGGCCGGTGATGTGGGCACTGGTGCCACCCGCATCCACGGCCACGGTCACGGGCATGTCGACCACGTCAAACTCGTAAATGGCCTCCATGCCCAGGTCGGCAAACCCGACCACCTTGGCGGCCTTGATGGCCTTGGACACCAGGTAGGCTGCACCGCCCACGGCCATCAGGTAGGCTGACTTGTGGTTCTTGATGGCTTCAATGGCCACGGGACCGCGTTCGGCCTTGCCCACCATGGCAATCAGCCCGGTCTTGGCCAGCATCATGTCGGTGAAGCCGTCCATGCGGGTGGCGGTGGTGGGGCCTGCGGGGCCAACCACTTCGTCACGCACCGGATCGACCGGGCCCACGTAGTAAATGACGCGGTTGGTGAAGTCCACCGGCAGGGGCTCACCCTTGGCCAGCATGTCCTGGATGCGCTTGTGGGCGGCATCGCGGCCGGTGAGCATCTTGCCGTTGAGCAGCAGGGTGTCGCCGGGTTTCCAGCTGGCCACTTCTTCCTTGGTGAGGCTGTTGAGGTCCACACGTTTGCTGGTTTGGGTGTTGGGCGTCCAGTCCACCTTGGGCCACAGGTCCAGGCTGGGCGGGTCGATGTAGGCGGGGCCGCTGCCATCCAGCACAAAGTGGGCATGGCGGGTGGCGGCGCAGTTGGGGATCATGGCCACAGGTTTGGATGCGGCATGGGTGGGGTACATCTTGATCTTGATGTCCAGCACCGTGGTCAGGCCACCCAGGCCTTGGGCGCCAATGCCCAGGGCGTTGACTTTCTCGAACAGCTCCAGACGCAGCTCTTCCACTTGGGAGAGTTTTTCGCCTTTGGATGCCTTGGCTTGCAGTTCGTACATGTCCAGGTCGTCCATCAGGCTTTCCTTGGCCATCAGCACCGCTTTCTCGGCGGTGCCGCCGATGCCGATGCCCAGCATGCCGGGCGGGCACCAGCCCGCGCCCATGGTGGGCACGGTTTTCAGCACCCAGTCGACCACGCTGTCGCCGGGGTTGAGCATGACCATCTTGCTCTTGTTTTCAGAGCCGCCGCCCTTGGCGGCCACGGTCACTTCCACGGTGTTGCCGGGCACGATTTCGGTGAAGATCACCGCAGGGGTGTTGTCCTTGGTGTTCTTGCGGGCGAACTGCGGGTCGGCCACCACGCTGGCGCGCAGCATGTTGTCGGGGTGGTTGTAACCCTGGCGCACGCCTTCGTTGATGGCATCGTCCAGGCTGCCGCTGAACCCTTCCCAGCGCACGTCCATGCCGACCTTCAGGAACACGTTGACGATGCCGGTGTCCTGGCAGATGGGGCGGTGGCCCATGGCGCTCATCTTGCTGTTGGTCAGGATTTGCGCCATGGCGTCTTTGGCCGCTGGGCTTTGTTCGCGCTCGTAGGCACGGGCCAGGTGGGCGATGTAGTCGGCCGGGTGGTAGTAGCTGATGTACTGCAGCGCGGCTGCGACGGATTCGATCAGGTCGGCTTGGCGGATGGCGGTCATGGTGTGTCGTGGGGAATCAACCGGGGAAAGAGGCAGGACGATTCTATGCACCGTCCCTGCGGAGAACTGACAGCGAACTCAGTGCTGAGATGACGCGTGCGAGCTGTTCAGCAACTTGTCGGTGTAGGCGATGGCCATGGCACTGGCCAGGAAGGTGATGTGGATCAGCGTTTGCCACATCAACACCTTGACGTCGTAGTTGGCAGCGTTGATGAACGTTTTGAGCAGGTGGATGGACGAGATGCCGATGATGGCCGTGGCCAGCTTGACCTTGAGCACCGACGCATTCACATGGCTCAGCCATTCGGGTTGATCGGGGTGACCGTCCAGGTCCATGCGGCTCACGAAGGTTTCATAACCACCCACAATGACCATGATGAGCAGGTTGGAGATCATCACCACGTCGATGAGCGCCAGCACCACCAGCATGATGATGGTCTCGTTCAGGTGGTGAATTTCAACATCCGACTTGTAGCCAATGCTGCTCACCAGGGCTTGCAGGGCAGTCTGGCTGCCAAAGGCCGCTTCCACCAGGTGCAGCAGTTCCAGCAGGAAGTGCACGACATAGACGGCTTGAGCGGCAATCAAGCCCAGGTACAGCGGCAACTGGAGCCAGCGGCTGGCAAAAATCAGCTGAGGGAGGGCGCGGAGACGGGGTGGTTGGGGCGTGGGGATGGACATGGACGGGTCAAATGCCAAGTCTGAGGGTTGCCGGGTGAGGGCGCTTGTGCAATGCTGGCGGATTGTAGGGTCGTGTCGGTGACAGCGTCAGACCCTTGTAAGAGCCCCCCCGCACATTAGGTGCCGCTTATTCACCCATAGAGGAGACTACATGAGTGCGACCGAAGGCGCGACCGCGCTGCCCATCTACCAGCCCAGCGAACAGTTCGTGAAGCATGCGACCGTGTCCGGCATGGCGGCTTACGAGGCCCTGTGCAAAGAGGCCGAGACCGACTATGAGGGCTTCTGGGCCCGTCAGGCGCGTGAGCTCATCAGCTGGCAGACCCCGTTCACGCAAGTGCTGGACGAAAGCAATGCGCCTTTCTTCAAATGGTTTGCCGACGGCAAGCTGAACGCTTCCTACAACTGCCTGGACCGCAACATCGAACGTGGTCTGGGCGACAAGACCGCCATCATTTTTGAGGCGGACGGCGGCGAAGTCACCAAGGTCACCTACAAGGAACTGCTGGCAAAGACCAGCCAGATGGCCAATGCGCTCAAGGCCATGGGCATCCAGAAGGGTGACCGCGTGGTGATCTACATCGCCATGTCCATCGACGGCGTGGCTGCCATGCAGGCTTGCGCTCGCATCGGTGCCACGCACTCGGTGGTGTTCGGCGGTTTCTCGGCACAGTCGCTGCGCGACCGTATCCAGGACACCGGGGCCAAGCTGGTCATCACCGCCGACCATCAGGTCCGCGGGGGCAAGCAGTTGCCCCTGAAGTCCATCGTGGACGAGGCGCTGGCACTGGGCGGTTGCGAAACCATCCAGAACGTGCTGGTGGTCAAGCGCTCCGGTGCGGACATCGCCATGGCCGCGGGGCGCGACGTGTGGATGGCCGATGCCATCGCCGGTCAGCCCATCACCTGCGAACCCGAATGGGTCGAGGCCGAACACCCCCTGTTCCTGCTGTACACGTCGGGCTCCACCGGCAAGCCCAAGGGCGTGCAGCACAGCACCGGTGGCTACCTGCTGCACGCAGCCCTCACCACCAAGTGGACGTTTGACCTCGAGGGCGATGACGTGTTCTGGTGCACGGCCGACATCGGTTGGGTCACCGGCCACACCTACATCACCTACGGCCCGCTGGCCCTGGGCGGCACTGAAATCGTGTTCGAAGGTGTTCCCACCTACCCGGATGCCGGTCGCTTCTGGAAGATGATCCAGGACCACAAGGTCAGCATCTTCTACACCGCCCCCACGGCCATTCGCTCGCTGATCAAGGCAGCGGAAGCCAGCGATGCGGTGCACCCCAAGAGTTACGACCTGTCCAGCCTGCGCCTGCTGGGTTCGGTGGGCGAGCCCATCAACCCCGCCGCCTGGGAGTGGTACCACAAACACGTGGGCGGCAGCCGTTGCCCCATCGTCGACACCTTCTGGCAAACCGAGACTGGCGGTCACATGATCACCCCGCTGCCCGGTGTGACGCCCATGGTGCCCGGTTCCTGCACGCTGCCGTTCCCGGGCATCCAAGCTGCCATCGTGGACGAGACCGGCAAGGACGTGCCCAATGGCCAGGGTGGCATCCTGGTGGTCAAGCGCCCGTGGCCGTCGATGATTCGCAACATCTGGGGCGACCCCGAGCGCTTCAAGAAAAGCTACTACCCCGAAGACTTCAAGGGCAAGTACTACCTGGCTGGCGACGGTGCCATCCGCGACGAAAAGACCGGCTACTTCACCATCACCGGTCGCATTGACGACGTGCTGAACGTGTCGGGTCACCGCATGGGCACCATGGAAATCGAGTCGGCGCTGGTGAGCTGCACCGAACTGGTGGCTGAGGCTGCCGTGGTGGGGCGCCCCGATGACACCACCGGCGAAGCCGTGGTGGCCTTTGTGGTGCTCAAGCGCCCCCGCCCCACAGGGGAGGAGGCCAAGGCCATTGCCAAGCAGCTGCGCGACCATGTGGGCAAGGAAATTGGTCCCATCGCCAAGCCCAAGGACATCCGCTTTGGTGACAACCTGCCCAAGACCCGCTCCGGCAAGATCATGCGCCGCCTGCTGCGCTCCATCGCCAAGGGTGAGGCCATCACCCAGGACACCTCCACCCTGGAGAATCCGGCCATCTTGGATCAGTTGTCCGAGAACAACTGAGCGGTTTCATCCGGGATCAAAAAGGGGCCTTGTGCCCCTTTTTTCGTAGCTGCTCGCGCTTTTGGAATAAGCGTTAGAGGCCAAAAAGACCATGAAAAAACCCGCCAGTGGCGGGTTGTCAACGGATCGCGGCCTTCAGCAAAGAAGGCCGTCGATGGGCGTTTTCACTTCAGGCTCAGCACCCAGGTGGCCAGTTTCTTGGCGTCGGCTTCCGACACCTTGGTGTTGGCGGGCATGGGGATGGCGCCGTACACGCCAGAGCCGCCCTTCAGGATCTTCTGGGCCAGCATGTCGGCCTTGGAGGCGTCGTTGTTGTACTTCTTGGCCACTTCCTTGTAGGCGGGACCCACCACCTTCTTGTCGACGGCGTGGCAAGCCAGGCAGTTGTTGGCCTTGGCCAGGGCTTCGTCGGCCATGGCAGGTGCGGCCACAGCCAGGGCGGAAGCGAGAACAATCAGAGCGCGTTTCATGGAGAATCTCCTGAGAATGTGTAGAGCAGGCATTGATAAGCCGACACTGATTTTATCGGTTTTCGTTGATCTTCATCAGCGGCGTACCGTTTGTTTCACTCGTGGTTGCGGGCCTTGACAAGGAGTTGTGCATGTGGTTTTTGGGCTTGGGATTGATCCTCCTGGTGATGAAGTGGCAGTCCATGGGGCCCGTGGCGGCGTGGGACTGGTGGTGGGTGTTGTCGCCCTTCGCGCTGGCGGTGGCCTGGTGGGCTTGGGCAGACGCCACGGGTTACACCAAGCGCAAAGCTGTGGAGCGGGAAAACCAGCGCAAAGCGGCGCGGATCGAGCGTCAGCGCGAAAAGCTGGGGATGCTGCCGCGTCGCAAAAAATGAATGTGGCACCCGTTGAGGGTGCCCGCCCGACGGCTTTTCCTTTCCCCAGTTGTGGGCGGGGTGGGTGCGAGATAATTTGCGCCCATTCGACCAACGCCAGCGATACACCTCAATGCCTGCATACCGTTCCAAAACCTCCACTGCCGGACGCAACATGGCCGGTGCCCGCTCTCTGTGGCGTGCCACGGGCATGAAAGATGGCGACTTCAGCAAGCCCATCATCGCCATTGCCAACTCGTTCACCCAATTTGTTCCCGGCCATGTGCACCTGAAGGATTTGGGGCAGCTGGTGGCGCGTGAAATCGAGGCTGCGGGCGGTGTGGCCAAGGAGTTCAACACCATTGCGGTGGACGATGGCATCGCCATGGGGCACGACGGCATGCTGTATTCACTGCCCAGCCGCGACATCATTGCCGACAGCGTGGAGTACATGGTCAATGCCCACTGCGCCGACGCGCTGGTGTGCATTTCCAACTGCGACAAGATCACCCCCGGCATGCTCATGGCGGCCATGCGGCTCAACATCCCGGTGGTGTTTGTGTCCGGTGGCCCCATGGAGGCTGGCAAGGCCAAGCTGGCGGTGCCGGGCACGCAAACCATCGAGATCAAGAAGCTGGACCTGATCGACGCCATGGTCATGGCCGCCGACAGCAAAGTGTCGGACGCCGATGTGGCCGAGATCGAACGCTCTGCCTGCCCCACCTGCGGCTCGTGCTCGGGCATGTTCACTGCCAACTCCATGAACTGCCTGACCGAAGCCCTGGGCCTGTCCTTGCCCGGCAATGGCACGGTGGTGGCCACCCATGCCGACCGCGAGCAGCTGTTCAAGCGGGCAGGGCACCTGATTGTGGAGCTGTGCAAGCGCCACTACGAAGGCAACGACCACTCGGTGCTGCCGCGCTCGGTGGGCTTCAAGGCGTTCGAGAACGCCATTGCGCTGGACATCGCCATGGGCGGCTCCACCAACACCATCCTGCACCTGCTGGCCATTGCGCAGGAGGCCGAGATCAACTTCACCATGGCCGACATCGACCGCATGTCGCGCATCGTGCCGCAGCTGTGCAAGGTGGCCCCCAACACCAACAAGTACCACATCGAAGACGTGCACCGGGCCGGCGGCATCATGGCCATCCTGGG
>DASUON010000160.1:0-2258 GCA_036276615.1 Burkholderiaceae bacterium | reverse complement strand
GGCGGCCAACGCCAGCGCGTGGCCATTGCCCGGGCGCTGGTCAAACGCCCCCGGCTGGTGATTGCCGACGAGCCCACCGCCAGCCTCGATTCACACACCGCCGACCAGGTGCTGGACCTGATGCGCGAACGCGGCCACGCCGAAGGCGCGGCCTTTGTCATTGCCACCCACGACAGCCGCCTGACCGCACGCTGCGACCGCGTGGTGGCCCTGCTGGATGGGAGGATCCAATGAACACGACCCTGCAAGGCGGCTGGCTGACCTGGCTGAAATTTGCCGCCCAGAACACCCTGCGCAACCGACGCCGCTCGGCGGTCACGGCGTCCATTGCGGCGCTGGGCACCGCGGCCATTCTGTTGGCCGGGGGGTTTGCGCTGTACACCTACGAGGCGCTGGCACAGGCCGCCGCCCGCGACAGCGGCCACCTGGTGCTGGGCCAACCCGCCCAGTTCACCGAAGACGAGGACGTGCCCCTGCAACACGGCCTGCAAGGGGTGGACGCCTTGCGCCAGGCCCTGCTGGCCGACCCCCAGGTGCGCCAGGTGCTGCCCAAGGTGACTTACAGCGGCCTCATCAGCAATGGCGACAAGTCCACCGTGATGATGGCCATTGGCGTGGACCCGGATGCCGAGTTCGCGGTGAAAGGCCCCTTCCTCACCATCAAGAGCGGCCATGTGATGAGCGGTGAGCCGGGGGCCGACGAGGTCATGCTGGGCCACGACCTGGCCCGCAGCCTCAAGGCCACGCCCGGCAGCAGCCTCACGCTGCTGGCCGCCACCACCGAAGGGGCCATGAACGCCGTGGACGTGCGGGTGGCCGGCACCTTCAGCACCGGCGTGCCCGAAATGGACAAACGCATGGTCTACACCAGCGTGTCCACCGCCCAGCGCCTGCTGGTGACCGACAAGGTGTCCAGCCTGGGGGTGTTTCTGGACCGCATGGCGTCCACCCCAGGGGCGCAGGCCCGCCTGGCGGCCCAGCACCCGGCCCTGACCGTGCAGACCTGGGAAGACCAAGCCTTTTTCTACCGCGCGGTGCGCAACCTCTACAACCGCATCTTCGGGGCGCTGGGGCTCATCATCGGCGTCATCGTGGTGTTTGTGGTGACCAATGCCATGGCCATGGCCATCATCGAACGCACCCGCGAAATCGGCACCCTGCGCGCCCTGGGCACCTTGCCCGGCCAGTTGCTGCGCAGCCTGGGGCTGGAGGGCATGCTGCTGGGCGGTGTGGGCACGGTGGCCGGGGCGCTGCTGGCGCTGGGCCTGTCGCTGCTGCTGTACGTGGTGCCGGTGGACATGCCGCCGCCGCCCGGGCGTTCGGAAAGTTACCCGCTGCTGGTCTCCATCGACCCCACGCTGTACGCCCTGACCATGGTGGCCATGGTGCTGCTGACCCTGGTGGCTTCGGTGGTGGTGGCCCGCAAGACGGTGCACCTGCCGGTGGTCGATGCCCTGGCCCACACCTGACGCCTCACCCCGGAGCATGTTCATGACAACCCACCGTTTCTTGCGTTTGGCTTCCGGGCTGGCCCTGCTGGGCTGGGCCGCTACCTCCACCGTCCACGCCCAGGCGCTGGTTCAACCTCCATCGGCCCCCGACGTGGCCACCCTGCTCAAGGACGCCGACCGCACCCGCATGACCGCCGACAACCTGCAGGTGGACACCCGGGTGCAGACCTTCAAGGCCGATGGCTCGCCCGACAAGGAGCGCCGCTACACGGTGTTTGCCCAATCGGACCGGCGCTCGCTGGTGCTGATGCAAAGCCCCGCCGAAAAAGGCCAGAAGGTGCTGATGCTGGGCGATGACTTCTGGCTGCTCATGCCCAGCAGCCAGCGGCCCCTGCGCATCACGCCCATGCAAAAGCTGCTGGGCGACGCCTCCACCGGCGACATTGCCACCCTGAGTTGGAGCAGCGACTACGCCGGCACCCTGGTGGGGGAGGGGGCCTGCCTGTCTGTTGGAGACCAAAAATCACAAGAAAAAACTGCCTCTGGCGCTTTGTCTGAAAGCGCAAGGTGCTATCAAATCAGCATGACTGCGGTGCGCAAGGGCGTGACCTACCAGCGCATTGAGCTGTGGGTGGGCAAAACCCACCACGAGCCGGTGCGGGCCGATTTGTACGTGCAGTCCGACAAGCTGGCCAAGCAAGCCCGCTTTGTGCTGGACAAGCCCGGCAGCCGCGACGCGCAGGTGACCGACATGCTGCTGACCGACCAACTGGGCAACGGCAAGCAAACCCGGGTGAGCTACCTGAC
>DASUON010000159.1:0-4883 GCA_036276615.1 Burkholderiaceae bacterium | reverse complement strand
GTGCCGCGCGGCGCTTCGATGATGCCCACGCCCCGCGTCTGCCGGGTGCCCTGGCGCAGGGTGTCGCCCGCGGTCACTTCGGGGCGGGCCAGCAGCTCGCCAATGACTTCGGTGGCGTGCAGCGCCTCGATCATGCGGGCCCAGTGGTAGGCCAGCGCCCCGTGGATGGGCTGGTGCCCACCCCATTCCAGCAGGCGCTGGCGGGCGGCTTCGGCGCGGGGGGTGGGGATGAAGTCGCAGTTCTGCACCCGGGCCAGCGGCCCCACGCGGTACCAGCCGTCTTCAAAGCTGTGCTGGCGCAGCACCGGAAACTTCATGTAGCTCCAGGGGCGCACCTGTTCTTCGATGAGGCTCAGGTAGTCGTCGGTGGCCACCTGGTCGTGGGCGATCTGGCCCTGGGCGTCGCGCACGCGCAGCACGCCGTCGTACAGGTCCATGGCACCGTCGGGCCGCACCAGCGACATCAGGGCCGAGGGGGTGGAGCCGAAACGCGCGTACAGCCCCGGGTCGCCCTGGTGCATGGCTTCGATCACGTCCACGGCCTTTTGCGCCCAGTCCAGCATTTCGGGCCAGGCGCGCACCAGGGCGTCGTGTTCTTCACCCGACAGCAGCTTGTTGACGCCACCGGGCACGGCCCCCGTGCCGTGGATGCGTTTGCCCGAGGTGAGGCGGATGACCTCCTGCCCGAACTTGCGCAGGCCAATGCCCATGCGGGCAATGTCGGGGTGGGCGGCGGCCACGCCCACGATGTTGCGCTGGGCCACGTCGGACTCGAAGCCGAACAACAGGTCGGGCGACGACAGGTGGAAGAAGTGCAGCGCATGCGACTGCAACATCTGCCCGTGGTGCATGAGCCGACGCATGGCGTCGGCGCTGGGGGTGACGGGGCGTGCGCCCAGCACCTGGTCCATGGCCTTGGCCGCGGCCAGTTGGTGCGACACGGGGCAGATGCCGCACAGGCGCTGCACCATGACGGGCACTTCCCAATACGGGCGGCCTTCGATGAATTTCTCGAAGCCGCGGAACTCGACGATGTGCAGCCGCGCCTGTTGCACGCGGTTGTGCTCGTCCAGCAGCAGCGTGACCTTGCCGTGGCCTTCCACGCGGCTGACGGGGTCGATGGCGACACGGCGCAGCCCCTGGGGCTGTGCGGCGGTTTCCAGATTGGCGCTCATGGTGTGTGCTCAGTCGTAGTGCAACAGGGCGTGGCCCAGGTGGGGGACGCGGCCTGCCAGCCAGTCGGTCAGGAAGGCCCAGATGGCGTCGCCGCTGGGCGGGCAGCCGGGCAGGAAGTGGTCGATGTGCACCACCTCGTGGATGGGGTGCACCTGGTTGAGGGGCAGCGGCAGCTCGGGGTCGTTGGGGATGCGGCTGCCCGGGGCCACGCCGGTCTGGTCGGTGTAGACGTCGCGCATGATCTGCCCCACGTCCATGTGGTTGCGCTGGGCCGGCAGGCCGCCGTTGACGGCGCAAGCTCCCACGGCCACCAGCACGCGGCAGTTGGCGCGGAATTCGCGCAGCACATGCACGTTCTCGGCGTTGCACAGGCCGCCTTCCACCAGGCCGATGTCGCACTTGCCGATGTGCTTGATGTCGGTGAGCGGGGTGCGGTCGAACTCGATGTGCTCCACCAGCTCCAGCAGCCGTTCGTCAATGTCCAGAAACGACATGTGGCAACCGAAACAACCGGCCAACGACACGGTGGCGAGCTTGAGCTTGCGGCCCTTGTGTGGCGTGCGGGCGCCGAGGGATGGGGTCTGAGCGGTCGGCGTGGTCATTCAGCCTCCTGTTGCAGTTGCTCGGCAATGGGGGCGCGGTCGTAGCGCCGCTGGCCGATGGGCACGGCAAAGCCCTGGCGCTTGGGCAGCAAGGCCCCCACGGGGCAGGCGGCCACGGCGGCGTCGGTCACGGCCAGGGCGCTGTCGCCCAGCTTGCCGCTGGGGCTGTTGACCAGCAGCACCGAGCGGATGCCGTGCAGGCCCATGGCAAACACGTTCTTGCCGTCCACCTCGCGGCTGGCGCGGGCGCAGCGCTCGCACAGGATGCAGCGGTTGTGGTCCAGCAGCACGTCGGGGTGGGAGGCATCCACCTCGCGCGAGGGGCTGAGGGCTTCGAAATGCGGGTTGTCCATGCCCAACTGGTAGGCCGTGGCCTGCAACTCGCAGGCCCCGCTGCGTTCGCACGAGGGGCAGAAGTGGTTGCCCTCCACAAACAGCATTTGCAGCAGCGTGCGCCGCTGGGCGTTCAGCTCAGCCGTGTCGCTCTCCACCTTGAGGCCGTCGCTGGCCTTGACGGTGCAGGCCGCGCCCACCCGCCCGTTGATGCGCACGGTGCACAGGCGGCACGAGCCGTGGGGCGTGAGGTTGCGGTCGGCACACAGGTGGGGGATGTAGTGGCCGCCGCGCAGCGACGCGTCCAGCAGGCTGTCGCCGGGATGGAACTCGACGGTCTGGCCGTCCAGGGTGAAGCGCCCCGAGGCGGGGGCGTCGAAACGGTCGGTGCTCACGCGATGGTCTCCAGGTGTGCGCCCTCGTCGTCGCGGCCGGTGGCCAGGCGGGCGCGGGACAGTTCGGCGTCCATGTCAAAACCTGGCACGAAGTGCATGGAGCGCAGGTGGACTTCGTAGGCGGGGCGGAACTTGACGAGCGTGTCGCGCAGGTTGTTGCAGGCCGCGGCCCCCAGGCCGCAGTGGGTGGTGGCGTGCATGAGCTGGTCCAGTTCGCCCAGGATGGCCATGTCGTCGCCCGAGCCGTGGCCGCGGCTGAGCTTGTCCAGCCGCCGCACCACCAGGTCGGTGCCCACGCGGCAGGGGGTGCAGAAGCCGCAGCTTTCGTGGGCGAAGAAGTGGGCAAAGTTGCGGGCCACCTCGAACATGTCGCGCTCGCGGCTGAACACCATGAAGGCCCCGGCGGTGGGCACGTCTTCAAAGCCGATGCGCCGCCCGAAGTCCGACGCCGACAGGCAGGTGCCCGAGGGCCCGCCCACCTGCACGGCCTGCGGGTCGCGGGCACCGCAGTCTTCCAAAATGCGGCCAATGCGCACGCCCATGGGGTATTCGTAAATGCCGGGGCGCTCGCAGTCGCCGCTGACCGAGTGGATCTTGGTGCCGGTGGATTCGTGGGTGCCGTAACCCGTCCACCACTCCGCGCCGTTCAGCAGGATGTGCGGCACCGAGCAGAAGGTTTCCACGTTGTTGACGGTGGTGGGCTGGTCGAGGTAGCCGCGCTCCACCGGAAACGGCGGGCGGATGCGCGGGGTGCCGCGCTTGCCTTCCAGAGATTCGATCAGCGCCGACTCTTCCCCACACACATAGGCCCCGGCACCCAGGTGGATGTCGATGTCAAAGTCCCAACCCGGCTGGCCCAGGATGCTGTGGCCCAGCAGGTGCTGCTCGCGGCGGCGGGCCAGCACGGCCTTCAGGTGGTCCAGCAGGTAGCGGTACTCGCCCCGCAGGTAGATGAAGCCTTGGTTGGCCCCCACCACGTAGGCGGCCAGGGTCATGCCCTCGATCACCGTGTCGGCGCAGCGGGTGAGCAGCACGCGGTCCTTGAAGGTGCCGGGCTCGCCCTCGTCGGCGTTGCACACCACGTAGTGGCGGTCGCCCGGGGCGTTGCGGCACAGCTGCCATTTGGCCCCGGTGGCAAAACCCGCCCCACCCCGCCCACGCAGGCGCGAGCGCTTGACCTCGTCCAGCACGCCCAGCGGGCCACGCGCCAAGGCGGCACGCAAGGCGGCACCGGGCTCAGGCTGCGGGTCGGCCAGCTTGACCTCGGTGCGGCGAATCTGGTCGTCGATGCGGAACCACTCGGCGGGCCAGTCGGCCACGGGCACCTGGGCCTCGATCAGGGCGGCCATGTGGTCCACCCGCGACGGGTTCAAACGCGTGACCACCTGGTGGTGGTTGATGAGCAGCGCCGGTCCCTGGTCGCACAGGCCGGTGCAGGAGGTGAAGTCCACACTCACCCGCCCGTCGGCCCTCACCTGCCCGGGCTGCACGCCCAGGCGCTGGCACAACTGGTCGCGCAGGGCCACGCTGCCCAGCATGCGGTCGGTGATGTTGTCGGAAAACAGCACCCGGTACTGGCCCACCGGGCGGGTGTGGAAGAAGCGGTAGAACCCCACCACCCCGCGCACCTGGGCCACGCTCAGGGTCAGGGCCGAGGCGATCTTGTCGAGCACCTCGGGGGGCAACCAGCCCAGCGCGGCCTGCGTCTCCCGAAGGATTTGCACCAGCCGGTAAGGCGAACCATGGTGTCGCTGGAGAATGGGCTCCAGCACCTGAGCGAAGGCAGGCACAGCTGTCATGCGAAGGGCTCTCCCCAAGGAAGTGTGAGGCACCCGGCCAATGCCGAGGGCCTCACATTCTGGTGTCTGCCTTCACTGGCAGCGTTTGATGTTCGTCAATTCAGATGAGCTTGACCAGCTGCTTGCCGAAGTTCTTGCCCTTGAGCAGGCCCAGGAAGGCTTCAGGGGCGGCGTCAAGGCCTTGGGCCACGCTTTCGCGCGGGCGCAGCTTGCCGCTGCCCACCAGGCCGCCCAGTTCGGAGAGGGCTTCGGGCCACACCTCCATGTGTTCGCTGACGATGAAGCCTTCGATCTTCATGCGGTTGACCAGGATCAGCGCCGGGTTGGCCATGGGCAGCGGGGCACCGTCGTAGCCGGCGATCATGCCGCACACCGCAATGCGCGAAAACGCGTTGGCACGCAGCATCACCGCGTCCAGCACCATGCCGCCCACGTTTTCAAAATGGCCGTCGATGCCGTTGGGGCAGGCCACCTTGAGGGCCTTGGCCAGCGAGACCATGTCGCTGTGCTCGCGGTAGTCAATGCAGGCGTCAAAGCCCAGTTCTTCCACCACATAGCGGCACTTGTCGGGGCCACCC
>DASUON010000158.1:0-3806 GCA_036276615.1 Burkholderiaceae bacterium | reverse complement strand
GCGCGGGTTGGGGTGTCGTGGTGTTCCGCCAGCGCCCTGAGGGCCCGAATGGTGTGGGTCACGTGGTGGCCGGCCTGCACAAACGGTGTGCCGCTTTCCATCATGGCCTTGGCCCTGTCCAGCGCTCCCTGGTTGATGGCGTCGGCCACTTTGCCGGCCTCGTGGTGGAAGGCCTTGTGGTGCTGGAGCAGGGCCTTGAAGTCGGGCACATGGCCCCACCGCCGCCCGCCGCCGCCGTGCAGCCATTTGCCCAGCGCACAGCAGTCGTCCCGGCGCAGGGTGTCGGCGTCCAGCTTCTTGTTTTTCAGGACGGCGTTGCGCAGCGTCACCCGCCACTGCTGGTGGGCGG
Source organism: Burkholderiaceae bacterium (assembly GCA_036276615.1). GTDB lineage: Bacteria > Pseudomonadota > Gammaproteobacteria > Burkholderiales > Burkholderiaceae_C > UBA2334. Next base: position 3,457 of record DASUON010000158.1, on the reverse strand, counting down.
CAATGACCTTGTCGAAATCCACCTCGTCGTCGCGCAGGTCGGTGTTGTCCTTCTTCTGTCGCCGGAGCTGGACAGCGTCGTCTTCCGCCAGGGTCTTGTCGCCTTGGAACAGGCGGAACACCCGGATGGAATAGTGCACGGCATCGACCTGGTCGTTCAGTGACCTGGAGGCCGCGGCCAGCTCTTCCACCATGGCGGCGTTTTGCTGGGTGATGTCGTCCATGTCGCTCAGGGCCTGGGTGATGTGCGACGTGCCGGACAACTGCTGCTGCGTGGCCGTGCGGATGCCGTCCAGCATGGCCGTGACCTTGTCCACCGCGGCCATGGATTCGTCCACGCGGGCCCGGGCCTCGCCAGCCCGCAGCGCGCCGTCTTGCACGCGGCGGTGCGACTCTTCAATGAGGTCGCGGATTTCCTTGGCGGCACTGCTGGTGCGCTGGGCCAGGGCGCGCACTTCGGCCGCCACCACGGCAAACCCCCGCCCGGCATCGCCTGCCCGGGCCGCCTCCACGGCGGCATTGAGCGCCAGGATGTTGGTCTGGAACGCCACCCCTTCAATCACCTTGATGATGTCGCCGATGCGCCGTGACGACTCTTCAATGCCTTGCATGGTGTCGGTGACGGCTTGCACCGATTCGTGGCTGCGCCGGGCAATGGCCAAGGTGTGGTTGGCCAGCTCGGCCCCCTGGGCCGCGGTGTCGGTGGTTTGCTTGACGGTGCCGTTGATCTGCTCCATGGACGCCGCGGTCTGTTCGATGCTGCTGGCCTGGGACTCCACCCGGTTGGAGATGTCGTTGTTGCCCATGGCGATTTCCTGGGTGCCACCCCGCAGGTTGCCCACCTCGTGGCGCACGTCGCGGACCACCGTGCGGGTGGTCAACTGGACTTGGGCCAGCGCCTGCTGAAGTTCACCCAGCAAGCCGGACTCGGTCAGCCGGAGGTTTTCGGACAGGTCGCCTGCGGCCACGCGGTTGGCCTGGGCGACCACACGATGCAGCGGTGCCCCCATCAACTGCCAGATCCACAGCCCGGCTCCCACCGCAGCCCCCCATGCACACACCATGCTGAGGGTGGGCGGTACGCCCAGTTGAAGCAGCAGCTGGGGGATGGTGGCCGACAGCACCGTCAGCCACAGGATGCGCCCGCGCAGACCGGGCGTGACTTGCCGTCCCCATCGGGCCAGCAGCCCCGCCCGAACCACCCGGCCACGCTCCAGCACATGCACCTGGTGGCCCGACTGGGCTTCCTGGCGCATGCGGGCATACAGGCCTTCCGCGGCGCGGACCTCGTCTTCCGCGGGTTTGGTTCGCACCGACAGGTAGCCCACGATGCGGTCGCCGTCGCGCATGGGCGTGGCGTTGGCCCGCACCCAATAGAAGTCGCCGTTCTTGCGCCGGTTCTTGACCAGGCCGGACCACGGCGAGCCACTTTCGATGGTGGCCCACAGGTCCCGGAACGCCTCCTCCGGCATGTCGGGGTGGCGGACGATGTTGTGCGGCTGACCCAGCAGTTCGTCCTCCAGGTAACCGCTGAGCGAGATGAACGCCTTGTTGGCGTAGGTGATGCGCCCCTTCAAGTCCGTGACCGAGATCAGGGTCTGGTCGTCAAGAAGCTTCTGTTCGTTCTGGGTGACAGGTTGGTTGTTGCGCATGGGCAGTCTCTTCCACGGCGTGGGTGACGGGCGTCATTCCTGGTTGACGAAAGTCAACTTAAGCAAGGGTTAATCTTGGCATTTCAAGGGGCGACCTTCAGAATCGGCCTTGGGAATATTCTTACAGGCTATCAGCCGATTCTGACCCGTTGGACACGCTTTTGCATGAATGCCCCTCTTCTTGTGACCCAGCGTGAACACCCACTCCCGGACGGAGTGACGCTGGTGTCCACCACCGACCCGCAAGGCCGGATCACCCACTGCAATCTGGAATTCGTCAAGGCAAGCGGTTACGACTACGCCGAGCTCCTGGGGCAACCGCACAGCATGGTGCGCCACCCCGACATGCCCCCAGAGGCGTTCCGGGACCTGTGGGCCACCATCGGGCGCGGGCGTCCGTGGAGTGGCATCGTCAAGAACCGGCGCAAGAACGGCGACCACTACTGGGTGCACGCCAACGTGTCTCCGGTGATGAAAAACGGCAAGCCCGTGGCCTACATGTCGGTTCGCCTCAAGCCCACGCGCGAGCAGGTGGCGGCTGCCGAGCAGCTCTACGTCCGGGTGGCGCAGGAGCGGCAGAGTGGCCACCCCACCTTCAAGATCCACGCGGGCGGCGTGCGCCTGCTGGGCTGGCGCGACTGGCCCGCCCGCCTGCACCGCCTCACGCTGGGGCAGCGGCTGGGGGCCGCCTTTCTGACCACGTTGTTCCTGGGCATGGCCCCCGTCATGTGGCCGGGGTTGCTGGGCTGGCAGGCCATGGGGTGGCCGCAATGGTCCTTGCAGTTCCTGCTGCTGCTGTGCTCGGGCGGGGCCACCATGGCCTGGCTCCACACCACCGTGCTGCGTGAACTGGACAGCGCCAACCACCTGGCCACCCAGGTGGCCGGGTGCGACCTGAACGGCTCCATGAGCTACAAGACCACCAGCCCGCTGGGGGCGTTGATGCGGCGCCTGTGGCTCATCAACCTGAACATGCGGGCCATCGTCACCGACGTGCAGGGCGAGGTGGACGGCATGGTGGGCAAGGCACGGGACATTTTCGAGGGCAGCCAGGAGCTGGCCCGCCGAACCGAGGCGCAGGCCGCCAGCGTGGAGCAGACCTCGGCCTCGGTGGAGCAGGTGTCGGGCACCCTGCAGCAGACGGTGCACAGCGTGCAAGGCGCAGCCGACCTGGGGCGCGATGCGTCGGCCGAGGCCACCCGCGGGGCCGATGCCGTGGACGCCCTGGCGCATTCCATGCACGAAATCGACCGCTCGTCGCAACGCATCACCGACATCATCCACGTGATGGAAGGGCTGGCCTTCCAGACCAACCTGCTGGCGCTGAACGCGGCGGTGGAAGCGGCCCACGCCGGGGAACAGGGGCGCGGTTTTGCCGTGGTGGCCGACGAGGTCCGGCAACTGGCCCAGCGCAGCGCAAAGGCCGCACACGACATCCGCGACCTGATCCACACCGCCGTGAACGAGGTGCAAAGCGGCACGGCGGCGGTGGGGCATGCGGCCGCCACCATCCGCCACGCCGTGAGCACCGTGCACCAGGTCAGCGACACCCTCAAGCACATCACCGACGCGGCCGGGGAACAGGCCGTGGGCGTGCGTCAGATCAACGAGGCCATGCAGGTCCTCGACGGGGTCACCCAGCAAAATGCCCAGCAGGCGGACCAATCGGCGCGGGCCTGCCAGGAACTGGAGCGCAAGGCCGACACCTTGCAGCGTGCGGTTCAGGTCTTTCGCCTGGTCTGAACCGGCGCGTTCCGCTGAACACCCCGGCCCTCAGCCCTTGCCGCCATCCTCACCCACCAGCAG
>DASUON010000157.1:0-3847 GCA_036276615.1 Burkholderiaceae bacterium | reverse complement strand
CACCACCACGATGGCGTCGTCCACCACGATGCCGATCACCAGCACCATGCCGAACATGGTGAGCACGTTGATCGAATAACCCATGGCCAGCAGCGTGGCAAACGTGCCCAGCAGCGCCACCGGCACCACGATGGTGGGAATGAGGGTGTAGCGGATGTTCTGCAGGAACAGGAACATCACCAAAAACACCAGCACCACCGCTTCCACCAGCGTCTCGACCACCTGCTTGATGGAAATTTCAATGAAGCGCGAGCTGTCGTAAGGCACCGTCCACGACATGCCGTGCGGGAAGTAGCGCTCCAGCTCCTGCATCTTGGCGCGCACGGCCTGCGCCGTGGCCAGCGCATTGCCGCTGGGCGACAGCTGCACCCCGATGGCGGTGGACGGTTTGCCGTTCAACCGGGCCGAGGTGGCATAACCCTGCGCCCCCAGTTCGATGCGAGCCACGTCCTTCAGGCGCACGGTGGAACCATCGGTGTTGGCACGCAGCACCACGTTGCCAAACTGGGCCACGTCGCTCAGCTGGCCCCGCACCACCACGGTGGCGGCAATGCCCTGCCCGGCCACATTGGGCAGGCTGCCCATCTCGCCCGACGACACCTGCGCGTTCTGGGCACGGATGGCGGCCGACACATCAGCGGCGGTCAGGTTGTACGACTGGAGCTTGGCCGGGTCGATCCAGATGCGCATGGCCCGTTCGGTGCCGAACAGCTGGGCCTGGCCCACACCGGGCAGGCGTTGGATTTCAGGCACCACGTTGCGCGAGGCGTAGTCGCCCAGCGCAATGGGGTCCCAGGCGGGGTCGTCGGACGACAGCACCGCCACCAGCAGGAAGTTGGTGCGCGACTTGTCCACACGCACGCCCTGCTGCGTCACCGCCGAGGGCAGGCGTGGCGTGGCCCGCGACAGGCGGTTTTGCACGTCCACCTGCGCCAGGTCCGGGTTGGTGCCGGGCTGGAAGCTCAGGGTGATGTTGCCGGTGCCGTCGGCCTGCGCCACCGACTCCATGTAGATGAGGCCGGGCGAGCCGTTCATTTCGCGCTCGATCACGGCCAGCACGCTGTCTTCCAGCGTCTGGGCCGAAGCGCCCGGGTAGGCCGCCGACACCACGATGGACGGTGGCGCCACGGGCGGGTACTGCGAAATGGGCAGCTGGGTGATGGACACCGCCCCCAGGGCAATGATGAACAGGGCGATCACCCACGCAAAGATGGGGCGCTCGGTGAAGAACTTGGCCATGTGTGCGGTCCTCCCTCAGCGTGCCGCAGGGGCGTTGGCCGCAGCACCGGCAGCTTTCCACGGCACCGGCTTGACCGGCGCACCGCCGCGCAGCTTCTGGAAGCCGTCCACCATGACCTGCTCGCCGGGTTTGAGGCCGTCCAGAATGACCCACTGGCCCAGCTGCTGCGCGCCCACCTTGACCGGACGGGGGCTGACCTTGCCGTCCTCGGCCACCACCATCACGGTGTCGCCCTGGGCACTGCGGGTGACCGCCTGCTGCGGCAGGGTGATGGCGTTGCTGGCCGTGGCCAGCTCCAAACGCACCTTCACAAACAGGCCCGGCAGCAACACGCCACCGGGGTTGGGCACCTCGGCCCGCAGGGTCACCTGGCCCGAGGTGCTGTCCACGCTCAGGTCGGAAAACAGCAGCTTGCCCGCCTTGGGGTGTTCGGTGCCGTCGTCCAGCAGCACCCGCACCGCGGCGGCCTCGGCCCCGGCCTTCTTGAGCTGGCCAGCCTCCAGCGCCCGGCGCAGCTTCAGCGCCTCGGTGGCACTTTGGGTGAAGTTGACGTACAGCGGGTCGATCTGCTGCACCAGCGCCAGTGGCGTGGCTTCGCCCTGCCCCACCAGCGCGCCCTCGGTCACCAGCGCCCGCCCGATGCGCCCGCTGATGGGCGAGGTGACGTTGGCGTAGTCCAGGTTGATGCGTGCCGTCTGCACCGCGGCCTTGGCCACGGCCACGTCGGCCAGCGCCTGCTTGTGCGCGGCCTGGGCGTTCACAAACTCCTGCTGGCTCACGGCCTTGGCTTCCACCAGGGGCTTGTAACGTTCGGCCAGCGCGGCGGCCTGCGACAGGTTGGCCTCGGCCTTGGCCAGGGTGGCCTGCGCACTGTCGAAGGTGGCGCGGTGGCTGCTGTCGTCGATCTGGAACAAGGGCTGCCCTGCCTTCACGTCGCTGCCTTCGCGGAACAAACGCTTTTGCAGGATGCCTGCCGCACGGGCGCGCACCTGGGCCACGCGAGAGGCTTCCAGCCGACCCGGCAGCTCGGTGAGCAGGCCCACGTCACCGGGGGTGACCGTGACCACCCCCACCTCGGCAGGCGGCATGCCCCCGCCGGGCGGTGTGGAGCCGCTGCCGCCTTGGCCACAGCCCGCCAGGGTCAAGGCCCCCGCCAAGCCCACCGCCGTCAGGGCCGATGGAAGGTTCAAACGGTTGCGGGCGCGGCGTGTCAGCGCAAAAGAATGGGTGTGGTGCATGGCGAAAGCCCCAGGGAAGAAAATCTTGCAGAAAGTCACAATTCAAGCGGTTGCCGAAGTATACATACACGAATGTATGTTTGTTGATGAGCCACAATAACGCCTGTGTGAACGCATGGTAAAGAGAAGAAACTGACGTGAGACGAACCAAAGAAGATGCCCTTGCCACCCGTCAGCAATTGCTGGACGCCGCCGAGCGGGTGTTTGCCGTCAAAGGGGTGTCGCGCACCTCGCTGGCCGACATTGCCCAGGCGGCGGGCACCACCCGCGGGGCCATTTACTGGCACTTCAAGAACAAGGCCGACCTGTTCAACGCCATGATGGACCGCATCACCCTGCCCATGGAGTCGGCGCTGTGTGAACACGCCCAAAGCGAGGACCAGGACCCGCTGGAGCAGGTGGTGCAATCCATGCTGGACGTGATGCACAAGGTGGCCCACGACCCGCGAACCCGGCAGGTGTTCGAGGTGGCCACCCTCAAGGTGGAATACGTGGACGAACTGCTGGCCGTGCAGGAGCGGCACCGGGCGGTGTACAGCCGCTGTGTGGAGCAGATTCAGCACGGCATTGAAACGTCGGCCCAGCGCCAGGGCCTGCAACTGACGGTGCCCACCCACCAGGCGGCCAACGGCTTGCATGCACTGGTGATCGGCTTGATCCAATCCTGGCTGGTGGCACCGGACACGTTCAACCTGGAGGCCACCGCACGCCAGGTGCTGGCCATTTACCTCAAGGGCTTGCTGGGCTCGACCACACCCACTGCACCGGCCACCTGCTGAACCAGCCAGTCCCGAAACGCCGCCAGGGCCGGGCGCTCCGGGCGGCTGGGTTGCACCAGGCAGTAGTGGCGGCCACTGGGCCGCCGCTCGTCACACGCCACCACCAGGGTGCCCCGCGCCAGTTCGTCCTGAATCAACAGCGTGGGCATGAGCGCCACGCCCAGCCCCGCTGCTGCTGCCGTGGCCTGCATGGAAAACAGCTCGTAACGCGGACCGGCCATGGCCTTGGGAGCATCCACGCCCAGCGCGTCGAACCACTGCCGCCAGGCCTCGGGCCGGGTGGCGGGTTGCAACAGCGGGGCCTGCGCCAGTTCGTGGGGCGTCCAGGTTCGGCCCCGGGTCAGCAACCCAGGGCTGCACACGGGCACCACCTGCTCGGCCAGCAGGGGCAGGGCCTCCACCCCCACCCACTGCTGCACCTGCTCGGGCGTGCCAGCGTACACGGCGGCGTCCACCCCCGAATCGGTGAACAGGAAGGGCCGGGTCCGCACCTCGATGTGCACCTGCAACTCGGGGTGCAGCCGCATCAGCCCGGGCAGGCGGGGAATCAGCCAGCGGTTGGCAAAGGTGGGCACCACCGCCAACGTGAG
>DASUON010000156.1:0-3686 GCA_036276615.1 Burkholderiaceae bacterium | reverse complement strand
GCTGCACTGGCTGCGGGCGGTGGCCCAGCCGCGCGACGTGCGCCTGGCCCGCGCCGCGCTGGGCACCCGCCTGGCCTCGCTCAGCCACGCCCAGCTGCTGCACCTGGCCACCGACGACGACGCGCTGGATGCCCGCATGGCCACGCTGGCGCAGCTGCACACCGTCTGGCGAACCCGCGGCGTGCTGGCCCTGGTGCGCCAGACCCTGTACGCCCTGGCGCTGCCGCAGCAATGGCTGGGCGGTGCCACGGGGGGTGAAGCGGGAGGTGAAGCGCACGGTGCCTCGGGAGGCGTCGGCCAGCCCGACGGCGAACGCCGCCTGACCAACCTGCTGCACCTGGGCGAGCTGCTGCAAAACGCCAGCACCGACCTGGACGGCGAGCCCGCCCTCATCCGCTGGCTGGCCGCGCAAATCCAGTCCGACACCGTGGACGGCGACGAACCCGTGGTGCGCCTGGAAAGCGACAGCGACCTGGTCAAGGTCATCACCATCCACAAAAGCAAGGGGCTGGAGTACCCCGTGGTCTGCCTGCCCTTTGCCACCCTGCACCGCAGCGTGGACGCCAAGCGCCTGACCCACGCCCGCCGCCCCGACGGTGAGCTGACCCTGACCCCCCAGGCCGACGACCTGGCCCGCGCCGAGGAAGACCGCCTGCGCGAAGACCTGCGTCTGCTCTACGTGGCGCTGACCCGCGCCCGCCATGCGTTGTGGGTGGGCTTTGCCTGCGTCACCCCCGGCCAGTCGCGCAGCGACGGCACCCACCGCAGCGCCCTGGGCGACCTGGTGGCGGGCCGCGGCGCGTCCGACGCCGAAGACCCCAGCGCCTTCTGGCTGCACCACCTGCAAGCGCTGGCGCAGGCGGCACCTCAGACGGTGGGGGCCACGCTGGTCTTGCAGGCGGTGGAGGCCCCGGATTTCCCCGCGCCCGTCACCCGCTGGACGCCCCCCGCCCAGGCCGCCCCGCTGCACCCGGCCCGGCGCGTGGCCCACCGCTTCGAAACCGATTGGGGTGTGGGCAGCTTTTCGTCGCTGGTGCGCGACCTGGCCAGCGCCGCCACCGCCCCCGCGCCGCTGCTGCCTCAGCCCGCTCAACCGGCGGCGGATGAAGGTTTGATGCTTTTTGAGGTTCTACCGCTTTCAGAACAAGCGCAAACAGCTATCAATTTGGAAGTGGCGAGTGACCTGGACGCCCAGCGCCACCAGTTCCAGCGCGGCGTGCAGGCGGGCAACTTCCTGCACGCCCAGTTGGAATGGCTGGCCGAAGAGGGCTTTGCCCTGGCCCAGCGCCCCGACCTGGCCGCCCGCCTGCGCCGCCGCTGCGAGCGCGCCGGTTATGGTGTGCAGGCCGGAGGGCTGCTGCACTGGTTCACCCGCCTGTGCCAGCACCCGCTGCCGGGGCCCACGGCCTCGCTGGCCGACATCGCCCAGGCCCAGGGCGCGGTGCTGCCCGAAATGGCCTTCTGGCTCCCGGCGCAGCGCCTGCACGCGCCCACCGTGGGCGAGCTGTGCCGCCTGCACCTGCTGCAACCGCTCACCCAGGCCGCGGGCGCGCCTCACCTGGCCGAGCCCCACGCCGTGCCCCCGCTGCCCGAGCGCCAACTGCACGGCATGCTGATGGGCTTTGCCGACCTGGTGCTGGCCCACCAGGACCGCCACTGGGTGCTGGACCACAAATCCAACCACCTGGGGCCTGACGACGCGGCCTACACCCCCGCCGCCCTGTGGGCCGAAATGGTCCACCACCGCTACGACGTGCAGGCCGCGCTCTACCTGCTGGCCCTGCACCGCCTGCTGCGCAGCCGCCTGGGGGCCGCCTACCAACCGCTGCACCACCTGGGGGGTGCGGTCTACTTCTTCCTGCGCGGCCTGGACGGCCCCGCCCAAGGCGTGTGCCAAGTGCCCTGCACCCCCGAATTGCTGACCCTGCTGGATGCGCTGGAGGCCATGCTGTGACCCTGCTTGAGGGGGCTTCCCCCGCTTCCCCCGTGCCTGCGCTTTCCGTTGCGCCCCCTGTGCCCGCCGTGCTGGCCCAGCTCCACCGCTGGGCCGACCACGGGGCCCTGCGCCGCCTCGACAGCGCCCTGGCCGCGCAGATGCACGAGGTGGACCCCCACGGCGGCCCGCCGCTGTGGGTAGCCGCCGCCTGCCTGTCGGCGCTGGAAGGCCGGGGCCACACCTGCGTGCCCCTGGCCGTGCTGGCCGATGCCGGGCTGGACTGGCTGGGCCTGCCACCCGCCCTGCTGCCTGAGGCTCACGCCCTGTGGGCCACGCTGCCCGCGACCGAAGTCGCCTGGCTGGCCGCCCTGCAAGTCAGCCCCGCGGTGGCGGTGTGCGCCCGCAGGGCATCGCCCGAAGGGGGCGGGCCAGCGGCCTCTGCCGCGCCCCTGGTGTGTGTGCCCGCCGATGCCCACGGGCCGGGCCTGCTCTACATCCACCGCCACGCCCGGCAAGAGGCCGAGGTGGCCCAGCAACTGCGCCAACGGGCGCTGTGCACCCACCCGGTGGACACCGCGCAGGCGGCGCAAGCGCTGGCGCGGCTGTTTCCGCTGCCGGAAGGTGCCCCCCTGTCCGCGCCCGACTGGCAGGCCGTGGCCTGCGCCCTGGCCCTGCGCTCGGGCCTGACGGTGGTGACCGGCGGGCCGGGCACCGGCAAAACCTACACCGCCGCCCGTCTGCTGGCCTTGCTGTGGGCCACGCACCCCGACCCGTCCAGCCTGCGCGTGGCGCTGGCCGCGCCCACGGGCAAGGCGGCGGCGCGGCTGCGCCAGTCCATCACCGACGGGCTGCTGGGCCAGCTGGCCCCGGCGCTGGCCGAGCGCATCGGCCCCGCCCGCACCCTGCATGCACTGCTGGGCGCACGCCCCGACACGCGCCGCCTGCGCCACCACGCGGGCCAGCCGCTGGACGTGGACGTGCTGGTGGTGGACGAAGCCTCCATGGTCCACCAGGACATGATGGCCTCGCTGCTGCAAGCCCTGCCGCCGCAGGCGCGGCTGATCCTGCTGGGCGACAAGGACCAACTGGCCTCGGTGGAGGCCGGTGCGGTGCTGGGCGACGTGTGCCACGGCCTGCACGCCGACCGCCCCCCCGTGTGCCCCGACGACGACACCCGCGCCTACCTGCACGCCGTGCTGGGCGCGGCGCGTGCGCCCTGGCCCGCGGGCGATGGGGCCGCGGTGCCGTCCGCGCCGTCCGTGTCGTTCGTCCCCTCGGTGTTGGCGCGCCAGACCGTCATGCTGCGCCAGAGCCGCCGTTTTGCCGGGGGCATCGGACAGTTGGCGCTGGCGGTCAATTCGAGCGATGTGACGCGGGTGCAGGCGGTGTGGGCCGCGGGGCATGCCGACCTGGCGCGGGCGTCGTCCGCGCCCTCGGGTGGTGGGGTGGCGGACGCACGTGCCGCGCTGTTGCAGCGGCTGGAACGCTTGGCGGTGCAGCAATGGGGCGGCGAGGGGGGCGACACCTACCTCGCGCTGCTGCGCCAAGGGGTGGAGGCCGGAGCCTCCGCGTGGACCGCCTGGGCGCGGGCGGTGCTGCGGGCCTGGGAGGGGTTTCGTGTGTTGTGCGCGGTGCACGCGGGCGAGTTCGGCACCGAGGGCCTCAACCGCCGCCTGCAACGCGCCCTGGCGCAGGCCGGGTGGCTGAACCCGCAGGGCGAGTGGTACGCGGGCCGCCCGGTCATGGTCAC
>DASUON010000155.1:0-12849 GCA_036276615.1 Burkholderiaceae bacterium | reverse complement strand
CCCCCAGCGCGTGGGAGCGGCGGTGGATGCCCCGCCTGGCCGCACCCGGCCGCTGGAGCCTGAGCTACTACATGCTGCACCAGCCGGTGCTGATGGGCGTTTTGATGCTGTGGACCACCTGGAACCGATGACCGCCATGATTCACCTCTACCGCTACCTGCCCGCCTGGGGCCAGGCCGACATTTCGCCGTTTTGCCGCAAGGTGCTGGCCTACCTGGACCACCGCGGCTGGCCCTACCAGGCGCAGACCGTGGTGCCCAACCAGTCGCCCACGGGCAAGCTGCCGTGCGCGGTGATCGACGGGCAGGTGGTGGCCGATTCCAGCCGCATCCTGGCGGTGCTGGAGCAGCGCCACCCACAGCCGCTGGACGCCCACCTCAGCCCCGCGCAACAGGCCTTGTCCCGTGCCATCCAGTCCCTGCTGGAAGAAGACCTGTACTTCGTGCTGGTGTGGCTGCGCTGGGTGGACGACGCGGGCTGGGCGCATTACCGCCCCGTCATCCGGCAGTACCTGCAAACCGTGAAGGTGCCGGGCTGGGTGTCCGGCTTCGTGGCCGACCGCATCCGCGCCTCGGTGGCCAAAAGCCTGCGCATGCAGGGGGTGGGGCGGCGCAGCCCCGCCGAGATTGAAGCCCGGGGCGTGGAACTGGTGGACGCCTTCCACACCCTGCTGGGCGAGGGGCCCTACGTGCTGGGTGAACAGATGCACCTGATCGACTTCAGCGCGGTGGCCCTGATCGACGGGTTGCTGAGCCCACCCTTCGACCATGCCGTGGCCCGCCATGCCCGCAGCCTGCCCCGGTTGGTGGCCTACGCCGCCCGCATGAACGCGCCGCGGCTCACACCAGCTGGCTGATCACCTCGTCAAACGCCGACAGCAGGCGGTCCACGTCGGCCTCGGTGTGGGCGGGGCTGACCAGCATCATGTTGTGGAACGGGGTGATGAGCACGCCCCGGTTGAGCAGCCCCAGGTGGATGAGGTGCTCCAGCTCGCTGTCCAGCGCCTGGTCGGCCTCGGTGCCGTTGCGCGGCGGGGTGGGGCAGAACTGGAACTCGGTGCGTGCCCCCACCTGCGTCACGCACCAGGGCAGGCGGTGGCGGGCGATGTGGCCTCGCAAGCCCCCGGCCAACCGGGTGGCCAGCGCCTGCATGTGGGCGTAGGCGGCGGGTGTCATCACCTCGGTCAGGCAGGCCCGCATGGCGGCCATGGCCAGCATGTTGCCGGTGAGGGTGGTGCCAATGCCCGAGTGGCCGGGCGGCGCATCGTGTTTGGCCTGCACGGCGGCAGCGGCCAGTTCGGCTGAAAAACCGTACACCGCGCTGGGCACACCGCCGCCCACGGGTTTGCCCAGCACCACGGCGTCAGGGCGCAGGCCGTGGGCCTGGGTGTAACCGCCGGGGCCGGTGCTGATGGTGTGGGTTTCGTCCACCACCAGCCAGGCCCCGGCCTGGCGGATCAGGGCCTGGGCAGCCTCCCAGTAACCGGGCTCGGGCAGCACCATGCCGATGTTGGTCATCACCGGTTCGGCCAGCACGCAGGCCACGTCGCCCGCGGCCAGCGCGGCTTGAAGGGCGGGCAGGTCGTTGAACTCCACCACCACGGTGTGCGCCCGCAGGTCGTGCACCTGGCCCAGCAGGCTGTCGCGCTGGGTGGGCTGGCCGTGCACCAGGTCCACAAACACGTCTTCCACCGTGCCGTGGTAGCAGCCGTTGAACACCAGCAGCTTGGTCTTGGCCGACCCGGGGTGGCGGTGTGCGGCCACGGCGCGAATCCAGCGCAGCACGTAGCGGTTGGCGTCGGTGGCGCTGAGGGCAAATTGCCATTGGGGCAGGCCGAAGCGTTGCGCCAGCTGCTGGCCCACGATGGCGGCGTCCTCGGTGGCCAGCATGGTGGTGTAGCCGCGGGTGGCCTGCCGCTGCAAGGCGGCGGCCACGGGGGCGGGGGCGTGGCCGAACATGGCCCCGGTGTCGCCCAGGCAGAAGTCGGTGAGGATGTGGCCGTCCACGTCGGTCACGCAGGCCCCCTGGGCCTGGGTCAGGTGCAGCGGGAAGGGGGTGCCCCAGTCCGTCATCCAGTGCAGGGGCACACCAAACATCAGGTGCTGGCGAGCCTGGGCGGCGAGTGCGGCGGATTGGGGGTGGGCCTGTTCGAACCGCTGGCGCTCACGGGTGGCAAAGGCCTGGGCGCGGGGCCAGTCCAGGCCGGGGCGCGAAGGGCGGGCCGACGCGGGAGACCCCGCAGCGGCGGCTGTGGGGGGCGGGACGGGGGTGGACTTGGCTGGGCTGTGCATGGTGGTTCCACATTCAAGCAAAAAAATCGCGTGGACATGGAGCCAAAAAAAAACGGCCCCGAAGGGCCGTTGTGCAGGGGCAAGCCGCCAGGGCTTACTTGATGGTGGCGGCCTTGCGCAGGCCTTCCTGGAACTGGGTCAGCTTTTGTTGGCCCAGTTGCTGTTTGATCTGGGGAGCCACTTCTTCCATGCTGGGCAGCTTGGCTTCGCGCACGTCGTCCACGCGGATGATGTGGTAGCCGAACTGGCTCTTGACGGGCTCGGCGCTGGTTTCGCCCTTGGCCAGCTTGACCAGGGCGTCAGAGAACTCGGGCACGTAGCTGCCGGGGGCGGCCCAGTCCAGGTCGCCACCCTTGGCACCGGAGCCGGGGTCCTTGGACAGCTTCTTGGCCAGTTCTTCGAATTTGGCACCCTTCTTCAGGTCGGCCAGGATGGCCTTGGCTTCGTCTTCCTTTTCCACCAGGATGTGGCTGGCCTTGAATTCCTTGCCACCGTTGGCGGCCACGAACTTGTCGTACTCGGCCTTGACGTCGGCGTCGGTGACGGGGTTCTTCTTGTTGAAGTCGTTGAACAGCTCGCGGATCAGGATGGTCTGGCGGGCCAGTTCCATCTGGGCCTTGACGTCGGCATTGCCGGCCAGGCCACGCTTGGCGGCTTCTTGCATGAACACTTCACGCAGGATCACTTCTTCCTTGATCTGGGCCTTCACCTCGTCGTTCACCGGACGGCCTGTCTTGGCGATTTGGTCGGCCAGCATGTCCACGCGCGACATGGGCACGGGCTTGCCGTTGACCACCGCCACGTTCTGGGCCGATGCGAAAGAGGAAGACAGGGTCAGCACCGCCACGGCGGCCAGGGTGAGGATGGGTTTCATGTGAGATGAAAGGGAGGAAAGAAAACAGGAACTTTGCCGGTTGAAACGAGGCTCAGACTGGAGTGGTGGGCACAAGTTCAATGGCCAGCGCATGCAGGCCAGCGTCCATGTAGGGGCGCAAAGCATCATACACAAGCCGATGGGCCGCCACCCGCGACAGGCCCTGGAACGCCGCCCCGCCAATGCGCACCCGAAAGTGCGTGCCTGCACTGCGCCCTTGGGCACCGGCATGGCCTGCGTGTGCGGCCGACTCGTCCAGCACCTCCAGCACCTGGGGCTGCAGCGCGGTGCTCAGGGTGTGGTGCAGGGCCTGGGCGCTGGGGAAGGCCAGGGGCGCGTCCGTGGGGGTGGCGGTGGGGGTCATGGTTGGTCGGGGGCGGGCGGTTCGTCGGTTTTCAGGTGGCGGGCGATGTAGAGGCCCTGGCCCACGATGAACATCAGCGGGAACACATACCCCCACAGCTTGAAGTTGACCCACTCGTCGGTGCTGAAATAGGCGGCCACGTAGCCGTTGATGCCGCCCATGAACACGAAGTAGGCCACCCACACGGTGTTGAGGCGGTCCCACACGGCGGTGGGCAGCGTGAGCTGGGTGCCCAGCAGCAGCTGCAGCAGGTTCTTTTTCCACACCCACAGCGCCAGGGCCAGCACCAGGGCCATGCCGATGTAGAGCACCGTGGGTTTCCATTTGATGAAGCGTTCGTCCTGCAGCACCAGCGTGAGCGTGCCGAACAGCAGCACCAGGCCCAAGGTGACCTTTTGCAGGGTGGCCAGCTTGCGGTCGATGGCGTACATCACCCCGCTTTGCACCAGGGTGGCGGCCATCAGCACCGCCGTGCCCGCGTAAATGCCGTGCCACTTGTAGGCGGCCACAAACAGGGCGATGGGGAAGAAGTCGAGCAGGATGCGCATGGGCGGCGATTATCGGGGCAGTGTCATGCAGGCCATGCAGAATAGCGGCCACCGCCCTTGGGCTTGTGATGTTGTTGCCCCCCGCCGTGTCCGCCGTGTCTGCCGCTTCCACCGCTGTACCTGTTGCTGCTTCCGCCATCTTCCCCGTGGTGGACGCGACCGCGCCGCTGGGCGTGTTCGACTCGGGGCTGGGCGGCTTGTCGGTGTTGCGGGCCATTCACCAGGCGCTGCCGGGTGAAGACCTGCTGTACGTGGCCGATTCGGGCCACGCCCCGTATGGCGACCGCGACGCCGCCTACATCATCGAGCGCTCCATGGCCATGGTGGACTTCCTGGTGGGCCAAGGGGCCAAGGCGGTGGTGGTGGCCTGCAACACGGCCACGGTGGTGGCGGTGTCCGAGCTGCGCCAGCGCATCCAGGCGCATGCCCACATCCCCATCGTGGCGCTGGAGCCCGCCATCAAACCCGCCGCGGCCCTCACCCGCAGCGGGGTGGTGGGGGTGCTGGCCACCACGCGCACGGTGCACAGCCCGTCGGTGGCGCGCTTGTGCGCGGAGTTTGGCCAGGGCGTGGACATTCGGCTGCAAGCCTGTCCGGGCCTGGTGACGCAGGTGGAGCAGGGGGAGTTGGACACCCCGGCCACGCGTGAGCTGGTTCAGGCCTATGTGCAGCCCTTGGTGGAGGCCGGGGCCGACACCCTGGTGCTGGGCTGCACGCACTACCCGTTTCTGGCGCCGCTGATCCGCGAGGTGGCCGGGCCGGGGGTGACGCTGGTGGAGTCGTCGGCAGCGGTGGCCCGCGAACTGACCCGGCGCACCCAAGACCGCCGCCACCCCCAACACGCCAGTCGCACGGGCGAGGTGCGGTTTTTCACCACCGACGGCGTGGCGCAGGCCAGCCTGCGCATGTCCACGCTGTGGGGGCAGGCGGTGCAGGTGCAGGCGGTGAACGCATATTTTTGAAGCCTTTTTGGCATCTACCGCTTTTATATCAAGCGCAAGCAGCTATGGTTTTTGTAGTTTTTCCACGGCGCTGGCCGCCAGTGTGAGCGAGCGCAGGCGCAGCTCGGGGTCGAACACGTCGCACACCAGCATGAATTCGTCGGCCTCGGTGGCGCGCCACAGGCGTTGCAGTTGGGTTTGCACCGTGGCGGGGCTGCCGATGGCGGCGCAGGCCAGGAAGTCGTTGACGGTGGCCCGTTCGTGCGCGGGCAGGTCGGCCATGAAGCCCGGCACGGGCGGCGGCAGCAGGCCGCGCCGCCCGGTGACGATGCCCAGCACCCGCTGCTGCACGCTGGAGGCCAGCAGCTCGGCTTCGTCGTCGGTGGGGGCCACCACCACCGGGGCGGCCACCATGGCATGCGGCTGGGGCTGCTGGGCCGATGCCCGGAAGTGCTGGCGGTACACCGCCAGCGCCTCGTGCAGCATTTGCGGCGCAAAGTGGCTGGCAAAGGCGTAGGGCAGGCCCATTTCACCGGCCAGGCGGGCCGAATACAGGCTGGAGCCCAGCAGCCACAGCGGCACCTGGGTGCCCGCGCCCGGCATGGCCACCAGCCGCTGGTCGGGTTGGGCCGGGGACAGCAGGTGGCGCAGTTCGGACACGTCGCGGGGGAAGTCTTCTTCCATCTCCACCCGGCTGCGGCGCAGGGCACGCAGGGTCAGCGGGTCGGTGCCGGGGGCGCGGCCCAGCCCCAGGTCGATGCGGTGGGGGTACAGCTCGGCCAGGGTGCCAAAGGCTTCGGCCACCACCAGGGGCGCATGGTTGGGCAGCATGACGCCGCCCGAGCCCACGCGGATGCGCTGTGTGCCCCCGGCCACATGGCCCACCAGCACGGCGGTGGCCGAACTGGCAATGCCGGGCATGTTGTGGTGCTCGGCCATCCAGTAGCGGGTGAAGCCCAGGGCTTCCACATGGCGGGCGGTGCGCAAGGCCAGGGCCAGGGCGTCGGCCACGGTGGCCCCTTGGCGCACGGCCACCAAGTCCAGCATGGAGACGGGCAGGGGATAGGGGCCGGAAGGCGAAGGCATTGCGCTCATGGCCGGGGGTCTTTCGGGTCGGCAGGCTGGTGTTCCAGGGCGGCGGAGTTCATGCAGTAGCGCAGGCCGGTGGGGGCGGGGCCGTCTTCGAACACATGGCCCAGGTGGGCGCCGCACTGGCTGCACACGGTTTCCACGCGCCGCATGCCAAAGCTGTGGTCGGGCACTTCGGTGATGGCCCCGGGCACGGCCTGCGCAAAGCTGGGCCAGCCGCAACCGGCGTCGAACTTGGTGTCGGCGCTGAACAGGGTGTTGCCGCAGCACACGCAGTGGTAGCTGCCGTCGGCCCACACGGTTTCGTACCGGCCCGTGAACGGGCGTTCGGTGCGGGCATGGCGGGTCACTTCGTAGGCCAGGGGCTCGGCCTGGCCCTGGGCCACTTTGTCGGCCAGCAGGGCACGCCATTCGGCGTCGGTTTTCTGGATGGGGTGGGTCATGGGGCTTCAGGGGGTGGGGTCACAAACCGCGGTTTTGCAAGGTTAGGGCAAAGTGCAAAACCGTGCGGGCTTCCCGTGGTCAGCCGCATGGTGCATCATGGGGAGATCTCCCGTTGTTTGCGGAAGGCACACCATGGTCCGCCCCTTGTGGCACTCCCTGCTGGGCTTTGTCTTGATGTCCGTCGGCATGGCGGTGCTGGACGGGGCGCATGCCCAAACCGGGCTTTTGAACGACACGGGGCAGACCGTGTGTTACGACGCCACCAACGCTGCGGTGGCCTGCGATGCCGCCACCGCGGGCAACACCGGCACCCGCCCCCATCAGGATGGGCGCTACGGGCGTGATGCCGCCCAGGCCGCCGGTATGTTGCCTGCCAAAACCGGGGGCGGTGCGGCGGGATTCGATTTTTCGTGTGTGCTGTGGGACGGCACGATGGTCCACAGCCCCACGTGCACCAGCACCCTCACCGCCAACACCACAGACACCGCCAGCGCCACACCGGCCACCGACTGGGCCTGCACCCAGGACAACGTGACGGGCCTGCTGTGGAGCCTGCAAACCCGATCCGCCACCTGGAACGCCGCCGTGGCGGCCTCCTTCCCCAACGCGGGACACAACACCGTCCATCGGTGCGGCCACAGCACGGGCTGGCGTTTGCCCACCCGGCGGGAACTGCTCGGCATCGTGCATTGGGGGCAGGTGGGGCCTTCGATTGACGCCGCCTACTTCCCGGCCACGCCCCGCAACTGGCATTGGAGCAGCGACCCTGCGGCAGACAACGCCTTGTTTGCGTGGATGGTCTACTTTGAGGACGGCACGCCCATTGAGTACTACAAGACCACCCCCTATTTCGTGCGCTTGGTGCGCAGCGGGCCATGAAAGCGCAGGCTTGGGGGCCGGTGGGCCACAGCGTGTTCCCCAGCCGGTGGTCGCCGTGGCGTGCCCGGGTGCGGGTGGGGCTGTGCCTGTTGGTGCCCCTGCTGTGGGTGCACACCGCACATGCGGCGTTCTCCGTCAATGCCGACGGCACCGTGACCGACACCACCACGGGCCTGGTGTGGGACCGCTGTGCGCTGGGCAGCCGCACCAGTGCCGCCACATTGTGTGCGGCCAACACCAACGCCACGTACACCTGGGCCGATGCCCTGGCCCAGGTGAGCGCCCGCAACACTGCCCACCACTTGGGGTTCAGCGATTGGCGCTTGCCCAACGTCCGGGAGTTGGAGAGCCTGGTGGACATTGCTGCTCCGGTGTGGCCCACGGTGGATGTGTCCGCGTTTCCCGACACCCCGGTCGATGGCGATGCCTGGGCCAATGGGGGGCACTGGTCGTCCACCACCTATGGGTCCAGCCCCACCTGGGCGTGGGGGGTGGAGTTCAGCTTCGGCTTTCCCACCATCGGGGACAAGGGGGACTTGCTCTATGTGCGGCTGGTGCGGGCTGGGCCTGCCTTGGTGGGTTTTGACAGTTTGCTGCCGGTGGTCAACGGCAGCTGTGGCAGCGCCCATGCCACCAACCCCCTGGTGACCAGTGCGCCCTCCGCCAACCTGTGTGGCGTGGGCAGCACGGCCAGCAGCGTGAGCGTGGGGACCAGCGCCTACAGCTGGTCCTGCGCGGGCAGCAATGGGGGGAGCATCGCCAGTTGCAGCGCCAGTCGGGGGTATACCGTCACCCCCAATCCCGGCATCGGAGGCAGTTTGAGCCCTGCGGTTGCGCAGGTGGTGGCGTACAACGCCACACCCAGCTTCACCGCCTCGGCCCAAAGCGGGTACACCGTGTCCAGCGTGAGTGGCTGTGGCGGGGTCTGGGGCGGTGGTATCTACACCGTGGCGGCGGTCACTGCCGATTGCACCGTCAACGCCGCCTTCACGCTGAACACCGCCTACAGTGGCCCGGCACCCACCGGCACCGGAACGGTGAGCGCTGCCTTGGCTGGAGGGGCCTCGTGTGGTTTTGCCAGCGTGGGGCAGCAGTCCGCGGCCTCGGTGGCACCTGTGCCGCCGGGCGTGACCTTTCCCCATGGCGTGGTGGCCTTCACCACCAACAGCTGTTCCTTTGGGGGCACCATCACCGTCACCCTCACGTACCCCAGTGCCTTGCCTGCAGGCACCCAGCTTTACAAATATGGCCCGGCCACGGCAGGGGCCAGTCCCAGCTGGTACGTGCACCCGGCCACCATCAGCGGCAACACCATCACCTACACCGTGACCGACAACGGGCAGGGCGACAGCAACAACACCGCCGGTGTCATCACCGATCCGGGCGGGCCGGGCATCCCCGGCGGCGTTGTGGTGGGTGTGCCCGCGGGGCGCACAGGGTGGTGGGCATTGCTGGTGGCGTTGCTGGCGGGCATGGGCGCGCTGCGGATGAGGCAACGTCGCCTGTCCCAACGTTGACGTCAGCGCGGGTAGGCGCGGCGACCGAAGGGGCTTCAGGAGGAACAGCTGACGCTCAGGCCCGCGGCCCAATCGGGGGGCAGGCCGGCCCAGGCGTCGAAGGTGGGGTGTTCGTCAAAGGGAGATTGCAACACGCCCAGCAGTTGGTGGACGGTGCTGAAGTCCCCGGCCTGTGCGTGTTCGATGGCCGTTTGCGCCAGGTGGTTGCGCAACACGTATTTGGGGTTGGTGTTGAGCATCAAATGGGCATCTGGCGCTTTATTTAAAAGCACAAGCAGCTCTGAATACGATAGCATCCATTGCGCCAGGGCCTCGCGGTCGATGAACAGGTCGGCCAGCGCCCGGCCTGCGGGGTGGGTGTCCAGGGGCTGGGGGCGACCCGCCGCCACCCAGTGGCTGAGGCGACGCCAGAACAGCGTGTGGTCCACCCGCTCGGTGGCCAGCAGCTGCAGGGCTTGCACCGACAGCTGGCGCAGTGGGTTGGGGGCGTTGGCGTCGGTGCTGGTGCCGCCTGCGGCGTCGGCGGGCAGCCCCAGTTTGGCGGCCATGCGCTGGTCCAGCTGGGTGGCAAACACCTCGGCATGGTCTTCCAGGGCGGCCAGGGCATCGTCGGGGTTGCCGATCAGCGGCAGCAGCGCCTGGGCCAGGCAGAACAGGTTCCAGCGCGCCACCGCAGGCTGGCGGGCGTAGGCGTAGCGGCCCTGGCTGTCGGTGTGGTTGCAGATGTGGTGGGGGTCGAACCCGTCCATGAACTGGAAGGGGCCGTAGTCCAGCGTGAGGCCCAGCAGGCTCATGTTGTCGGTGTTCATCACCCCATGGCAAAAACCCACGGCCTGCCACTGTGCCAGCAGGGCGGCGGTGGCGTGGCTCACGGCCCGCAGCCAGGCGGTGTAGGGGTGGGGGGTCTGGTGGCAGTGGGGGTAGAAGCGGTCGATGACGTGGTCGGCCAGCGCCTTCAACACCTCGTGCTGGCCGCTGTACGAAAAATGTTCCATGTGCCCAAAGCGCAGGAAGCTGGGGGCCACACGGGTGACGACGGCGGCGGTTTCCACCGTTTCGCGCGCCACCGGCTGGGGCGAGCCCACCAGGGCCAGCGCCCGGGTGGTGGGGATGCCCAGGCCGTGCATGGCCTCGCTGCACAAAAATTCGCGGATGCTGCTGCGCAGCACGGCCCGCCCGTCGCCCATGCGCGAAAACGGCGTGAGCCCCGCGCCTTTGATTTGCACTTCCATGGGGCCCTGGGGCGTGGGCAGCTCGCCCAGCAGCAGGGCCCGGCCATCGCCCAGGCGCCCGGCCCACTGCCCGAACTGGTGGCCGCTGTACACGGTGGCCAGCGTGGGGCCGTGGGTGGGCAGGCGGTTGCCGCCCAGCAGGGCCAGCGCGTCGGGGCTGGCCAGCCAGTCCGCGTCCAGGCCCAGTTCGGCGGCCAGGGCGTCCGAGCGGGCCACCCAGTGCAGCGCGGGCAGGGGGGTGGGGGCCACTTCGAAGGCCAGGCCGGGAAGGGTGCGAGCCAGGCCACAGGGCTGCAACGGAGGGGCGGTGAAGGGGGCCGTGGGCATGGCCGCGATTGTCCGGTGCGCGACTTGCACCTGCTGGGGCAGGGGTTATGGGCTGGTCTACCATAGGGTCAGCGCCCTTCATCCCGGGCCACACACACCACAAGAGGAGATGACATGCTGGGTTTGATGCAACACCATTCGCTGTTGATTTCGTCGCTCATTGAGCACGCTGACCGTCACCACCCCGAGGGTGAAGTGGTGTCGCGCCGGGTGGAAGGTGACATTCACCGGTACACCTGGGCCGACGTGGCCCGTCGCTCGCGCCAGCTGGCCCATGCGCTGGATGGCGAAAACCTGGCCTTCAGCGACCGCGTGGCCACCCTGGCTTGGAACGGCTACCGCCACCTGGAGCTGTACTACGGCGTCAGCGGCACGGGCCGTGTGCTGCACACCCTCAACCCGCGCCTGCACCCGCAGCAGCTGGCCTGGATCGTCAACCACGCCGAAGACCAAGTGTTGTGTTTTGACATGACCTTTTTGCCCCTGGTGCAGGCCGTGCACGCCAAGTGCCCCACGGTGCGCAAGTGGGTGGCCCTGTGCGACGCCGACAAGCTGCCCGCCGACAGCGGCATTCCCAACCTGGTGAGTTACGAAGCCTGGATTGCCCAGCACCCCACCACCTACACCTGGCCCGAGTTCGACGAAAACTCCGCCTCCAGCCTGTGCTACACCAGCGGCACCACCGGCAACCCCAAGGGTGTGCTGTACAGCCACCGCTCCACGCTGCTGCACGCCTACGGCGGCTGCCTGCCCGATGCGCTGAACATCAGCGCCCGCGACAGCGTGCTGCCCGTGGTGCCCATGTTCCACGTCAACGCCTGGGGCCTGCCCTACTGTGCGGCGGCGGTGGGCTGCAAGGTGGTGTTCCCCGGCCCGGCGCTGGATGGCAAGTCGGTGTACGAGCTGATCGAGGCCGAAGGCGTGACCATGGCCGCCGGTGTGCCCACCGTGTGGCAGATGCTGCTGGGCCACATGCAGACGGCGGGCGTGCGTTTCTCCACGCTCAACCGCACCGTCATTGGCGGCTCGGCCTGCCCCCCGGCCATGCTGGCCACCTTCCAGGACACCTACAACGTGGAGGTGCTGCACGCCTGGGGCATGACCGAGATGTCCCCCCTGGGCACGGTGTGCACCCTCAAGAACAAACACCTGGCCATGGACGCAGCCGGGCGCATGAAGGTGCGCCTGAAGCAGGGCCGTGCCGTGTACGGGGTGGACATGAAAATCGTCGATCCCGAAGGCAAGGAACTGCCGTGGGACGGCAAAACCTTTGGCGACCTGCTGGTGCGCGGCTCGTGGATCATCGACCGTTACTTCAAGGGCGAAGGCTCGCCGCTGGTGGACGGCTGGTTCCCCACGGGCGACGTGGCCACCATCGACGCCGACGGTTTCATGCAGATCACCGACCGCAGCAAGGACGTGATCAAGTCGGGCGGCGAGTGGATCAGCTCCATCGACGTGGAGAACATCGCCATGGCGCACCCGGCGGTGGCCATGGCGGCCTGCATCGGCATGCCGCACCCCAAGTGGGACGAGCGGCCCATTGTGGTGGTGGCACTCAAGCCCGGGGCCGAGGTCAGCCGCGAGGAGCTGCTGGCGTTTTACGAAGGCAGGATTGCCAAATGGCAGACCCCCGATGACGTGGTGTTTGTGCCCACCATTCCGCTGGGGGCCACCGGCAAGATGATGAAGGTCACCTTGCGCGAGCAGCTCAAGGACTACAAGCTGCCCGGGCTTTGAGGCCCTGTCACAGTCACAATGCAGCGCCTGCCCAAAATTGCCCCATGACGCCGCCCACCGCTCCACACACCCGCCGCAAAAAACTGCCCATTGGCATCCAAAGCTTTGTCAAGCTGCGCGAGGGCGATGCGCACTACTACGTGGACAAGTCGGGCATGGCGGTGGATCTGGCGCAAAACGGCAACTGCTACTTTTTGAGCCGCCCGCGCCGCTTTGGCAAAAGCCTGTTCCTGGACACGCTCAAACAGCTGTTTGAAGGCAAGCGGGCACTGTTTGAAGGCTTGGCGGCAGACTCGCGCTGGGATTGGGGGCGCACCCACCCGGTCATTCGCATCAGCTTTGGGGGCGGGGTGCTCAAGAACCGCGCTGACCTGGACGCGGTGCTGCACCAAAAACTGCACGAACACGAAACCCTGTTTGGCCTGCCCGCGCAGTTTCCCGATGCCCGCAGCCGCCTGGCCGATTTGCTGCTGCGGGTGCACCAAACCACCGGCCAAACCGCCGTGGTGCTGGTGGACGAATACGACAAACCCATTCTGGACAACATCACCGACAGCGCCGTGGCGCTGGACATGCGCGAGGGCCTCAAGGACTTTTACAGCG
>DASUON010000154.1:0-4020 GCA_036276615.1 Burkholderiaceae bacterium | reverse complement strand
CTGGCGCGCGAACTGGGGGTGGAGCTGCCCTCGCTGTCGTCGTTCCTGTTCAGCGAAACCCAGGTGGCCGACCGCTGAGCCCCGAGCCGCCCGGCCCCCGAACCGTCCTCAGAGGGGCCGGATGACCGAGGGATCGGGCCGTTCCAGCCAGGCCGCCAGCTCGTCGGCCAGTTGCTGGCTGGCCCCCACCGCCTGGGTCCACAGCCGGTGGCGGGTGTCGAAATCGCGGGCAAAGCGGGTGAAATCGGTGCGATCGGGCAGCTTGCCCTGCGGCAAGGTGGCCACCCACGCAGGGTTGGGGGCCAGCACCACCATGCGGTCGAGCTTGCGGGTGCTGCGGTGCCGCCAGGTCAACCCCTTGTCCAGCCAGCCGGGCACCACGGCCTGCTGGAAGTGCGGGTACAACACCAGCCCCGCGCCTTGGGCGGGTTCGGGCTGGTAGTCCAGGTGCAGGTGGTAGTCGGTGATGCCGCCATCCCAGTAACAACCACGCGGGGCCCCGGCAATGTCGGACACGGGCCGCAGCGCAAACGGGATGGAGCAGCTGGCCTGCAGCGCATCCATGAAGTTGGTGCCGTCCAGCCGCACCTGGCGGGTGGCCAGGTCGTGGCCATCGAACGGCAGGCGCTGCGTGGTGGAAAACACCACCCGCTCCAGCCACGCGCCCAGGGCTTTGCGGGACACGGCGTTGCTGGCGAATGCGCCCAGGTAACCCAGCGGGGTGCGCCAGGCGTTGTCGCGCCGCAGGATGTGACGCCCCCGCGAGGTGACCAGGTGCAACCGGTAGCGCGGGTGCTGGAGCACCTGATCCACCCGGCCACCATAAAAGGCCTCCAGGTTCTGGCGAAACTGCTCGCTGACCGAACGGGCGGGCGGGCGCTTTTGCCCTGGCGCCAGCGGATAGTGCTGGGCAATGTAGTCATGCTCCAGGCGGGCCAAGGCGGCCGGGGCATCGTCCAGGCAGGCGGTGGCCATGCGCCAAGCCCCGATGGAGGCCCCCACCAGGTCGATGGGCTGCGTGCTGCGCGGCAACCACTCGCCAAACAGGAAACGGTCCATGCGCCCCAGGATCAAGCCCTTGGGCCCGCCCGCGGCGGCGGGGATGCAGGCCACATCGGCAGGCTGGAGCCCCTCGCGGGCCAGGTGGGCACGGGCCACCGGCCCGGCGTACAGGTGCAGTGCGTTCAAGGCCATGCCCGCCGTCAGGCAAAACCTTCCTGGGCCAGTTGCAAGGCGGGAATGCTGTCGCTCATGATGGCGTCGGGGTCCACCCCCAGGGCAATGCCCACGGCGTCGGGGTAGGAGCCGATGAAATCGCTTTCCTTCACGGCCGTGAAGGCACACCGCGCCCGCCAGGCGGCCAGGTGCACCACGGCGGCAATGGGCTCGATGTTGTCGTTCTCGAAGGGGTGCAGGTGGTTCTCCAGACCGGCCACCATGCGTTTGGGGAAACGCCACTCACGCGCCAGGGCCGCGCCCACCGCGGCATAGTCGTAGCCGAACACCTTGCCCTCCAAATCGGCACGGCGCAGGTCGAACGGTGACAGTGTGTCGTTCACCTCGGCCATGGCCTCGGGCATGCCCACGTGCATGATGAGTTCACCAATGGCATGGATGAGCCCGGCGGTGTAGACCGCGTTGTCTTCCACCCCCAGCGGCGCGGCCACGTAACGGGCCAGGTTGGCGGTGGTGAGGCTGTAACGCCAGAACACCTCCAGGTCGATGCCCGGGGCGTGGTCAAACCCGTCTTGCAGCAGCGCGGCCAGCGCCATGGCCCGCACCTTGACCAGGCCCAGCATGGCTATGGCCTCGCGCGGGTGGCTCACCGGCCGCAGCAGCCCGAAGAACGCCGAATTGGCCTGCCGGATGATCTTGGCCGTGAGCACCGGGTCGGTCTCGATCAGCTCGGCCAGGGTTTGCAGGTCGGCTTCGGGGTCGTCCAGGGTGTCGATCAGCCGCCCGGCGATCTTGGGCGCCGGGGGCAGGGTCTTGGGCTGGGCCAGGAGGGCGTCGAGTTTCATGCGCAGGCGATCAGTCGATGAAGGCGCCCAGCTCGCCTTGGCTGGTCCAGTCTTCGGGGTCTTTGTCGAGCAGCGTGTCCAGGTCCAGCCCCATGACCAGGGCCACCATGTCGGGGAAGGTGGCGGCCATGCCGGCGGCGTCCAGCCCCACCTCCTGGGCCCGTGCCCGCCACACGGCCATGTGCAGCACACCGGCCAGCATTTCGTACACCTCGCCCTCGAAAGGCCGGTGCAGGTACTTCAAGGCGTTGACGATGGGTTCGGGGAAGTTCCACTTGACCGCAAAACCGGCGCTCACGTCGGCGTAGGTGTAGCCCAGCGCCGACAGCTCGGCCTGCGGGCGGTCCAGCCCCAGGGGCGGCACGGAGAAATCGAGCCGCC
This sequence comes from Burkholderiaceae bacterium, assembly GCA_036276615.1. Taxonomy (GTDB): domain Bacteria; phylum Pseudomonadota; class Gammaproteobacteria; order Burkholderiales; family Burkholderiaceae_C; genus UBA2334. Next base: position 1,618 of record DASUON010000154.1, on the reverse strand, counting down.
GCATGTCGTCGGGCATGCCCATGTGCATGACCAGGTCACCCAGCGCGTGCACCAGCCCGGCGGTGAAGGCGGCCCCGGCGTCTTGCTTCATGGTCTGGGCCAGGGCCTTGGCGATCTTGGCCACGTTGAGGCTGTAGCGCCAGAACTGCTCCAGGTTGACGCCCTCCACCTGCCGGAACGCGCCGCCCAGCGCGGCGGCCATCACCATGGTGCGGATGTGGTTGAGGCCCATGATGGCCGCCGCCTCCTGCACGCTGCCCACCTGGCGCTGGAGGTTGAAAAAGCTGGAATTGGCCAAGCGCAACGCCCGGGTGGTGAGCGCGGGGTCGGACGCCAGCAAGGTGCCGATGCGGCGCAGGTCGGGATCGTCCTTGTCCAACTCAGTCATGAGGTGGGAGACGGCCTCGGGAATGCTGGGCAGCGCCCGGGGCTGATTCAACAGGGTTTGGAGGTCCATCGAAGGGGGCTCTGTCAGGCTTGCAAAGGGTCGTTGAATCCTTGACCTTAACCGAAAAAACACCCGCCACTCAAGGCGGTTGGATCAAAGGCAGTGCAGAGGGTGGCGCACGGTGCGCCACCGGGTTTTCAGCGCTTGAGGCCTTGCAGCTTGGCGAAGGCGCTGGCCATGGCCGACGGGGCCTGGGCCGCTTCGCCCCGCCCGCCGCTGGAGCGCTGCTGTCGGCTGGCGGGCTCGTAGCGGTTGTCACCCCGCCCTGCCCCACCTGCGCCCTGGCCGTCCCGCCCCCCACGGTCACCGCGGCCACCGGGCTGGGCATCCAGCTTCATGGACAGGCCGATGCGCTTGCGCGCCACGTCCACCTCCATGACCTTGACGCGCACGATGTCGCCGGTCTTGACCACCTCGCGGGCGTCGTTCACGAACTTGTGACTGAGCTGGCTCACGTGCACCAGGCCGTCCTGGTGCACCCCCAGGTCCACAAACGCCCCGAACTGGGCCACGTTGCTCACGGTGCCCTCCAAAATCATGCCTTCCTTCAGGTCGGCGATGTCGTCCACGCCTTCGTTGAAGCGGGCCACCTGGAAGTCGGGGCGGGGGTCGCGGCCGGGTTTCTCCAGCTCGCCCAGAATGTCCTGGATGGTGATGACCCCGAAGCGCTCCGAGCCCAGTTGTTGCGCCAGTTCCTGCGGGCGCAGGGCCTTGAGCACCTCGGCGCGGCCCATCACGTCGGTGATGGGTTTGCCGGTTTTCACCAAAATCTGCTCCACCACCGGGTAGGTTTCGGGGTGCACGCCGGTCATGTCCAGCGGGTTGTCACCGCCCCGAATGCGCAAGAAGCCAGCGCACTGTTCAAAGGTCTTGGCCCCCAGGCCGGTGACCTTGAGCAGGTCTTGCCGGGTGCGGAAGGCACCGTTGCCCTCGCGCCAGCGCACCACGGCCTTGGCCACGCTGCCCGACAGGCCCGAAACGCGGGTGAGCAGCGGCACGCTGGCGGTGTTGAGGTCCACACCCACGCCGTTCACGCAGTCCTCCACGACGGCATCGAGGGTGCGGGCCAGTTCGCCCTGGTTCACGTCGTGCTGGTACTGGCCCACGCCGATGCTCTTGGGGTCGATCTTCACCAGCTCGGCCAGCGGGTCTTGCAGGCGGCGGGCGATG
>DASUON010000153.1:0-3422 GCA_036276615.1 Burkholderiaceae bacterium | reverse complement strand
TGGCCCTGCGGCTGCATGTTGGCCCCCATGACGCCAAAGCTCATCACCGGCTCCAGCCCGCCGGTGGCCGTGGGCCGGGTCAGGAACGCCGGGATGATGGTGTGAAAGGGCCGCTTGCCCGGGGCCACCAGGTTGGCTGGGTTGCCCGTGACCTGCCCGTCGAGCCCCACCAGACCGGCGGGCAAGGCAAAACCATGCCCCCGGTTTTGCAGGCTGATGCCGAACATGGGCTCCACACAGCCCGAACCAAAGCCCATGTAGTTGCTCTGGATGAAGCTGACCATCATGCCCTGCTCGTCGGCGGCGGTCAGGTAGATGGTGCCGCCGCGGCGGTGGGCGTCGGCGGGGCTGCCGGCCTCGAAGGCCTGGGCCTTGCGGGGGTCGATCAGGCGGGCACGCTGGGCCAGGTAGTGCGGATCCAGCATCTGCGCCACGCTGACGTGCATGGCGCCCGGGTCGGCGACAAAGCGGTAGACGTCGGCAAAGGCGAGCTTCATGGCCTCAATCTGCACGTGCTGGGCGGCCACGCTGTCCACCGGCAGGCTGGCCACGTCCCAGTGCTGCAACAGCCCCAGGGTGATGAGGGCGGCAATGCCCTGACCGTTGGGGGGAATCTCGTGCAGCGTGTGCCCCCGGTAGCCCTGGGCAATGGGCTGGACCCACTCGGGCTGGTGGGCGGCCAGGTCGGCCTCGGTCAGGGCACCGCCATGCCGGGCGGCAAACCGAGCCAGGGCCTGGGCGATCTCGCCCCGGTAGAACGCCTCGCCCCCGGTGGCGGCCAAGGCCTGGAACGCCCGGGCGGCGGCTGGGAAGCAGAAGCGTTCGCCCACTTGGGGGGCGCGTCCTCGGGGCAGGAAGGTCTGGGCAAAGCCGGGCTGGCCTTGCAGCTCGTCCACCACCGCGGCCCATTTGCCCTGCACCACAAAAGGCACGGCATACCCGCGCTCGGCCACCTCGATGGCGGGTTGCATCAGGTCGGCAAACGGCAGGCGGCCAAAGCGCTGCGACAACGCCATCCAGCCACTGACGGCACCGGGCACGGTCACGCTGTCGATGCCGCGTTTGGGCGGGGTGCGGGCGTCGGCGCCCCAGCGGCGGGCAAAGTACCCGGGCGTCCAGGCCTGGGGTGCGCGGCCTGAGGCGTTGAGGCCGTGCAGCTCGCCTCCCGCCCACACCAGGGCAAACGCATCGCTGCCCAGGCCGTTGCTGACCGGCTCCACCACGGTCATGACGGCGGCGGCGGCCACCGCGGCATCCACGGCATTGCCGCCACTGCGCAGCATGTGCAGCCCCGCCTGCGCCGCCAGCGGGTGCGAGGTGGACACGGCGTTGCGCGCAAACACCGGCAGGCGCACGCTGGTGTAGGGGTTGGGGGTTTGAACAACGGAGGACATGGCAGGCACCATAAAACAAAACGGCACCCCGAGGGGTGCCGCTGGCCATACAAAGGGGCGTTGGGAGGGGATCAATCCTCCACAAACGCCTCCTCGCGTTTGCTCTTGACCGCAGGCAGGGTCACCACCACCAGCAGGGCCAGGGCGGCCACCAGCAACGAGGCCGACAGCGGACGGGTGACGAACACGCTCCAGTCACCACGCGACAGCAACAAGGCGCGGCGCAGGTTCTCTTCCATCATGGGGCCCAGGATGAAGCCCAGCAGCAGGGGCGCAGGCTCCAGCCCCAGCTTGATGAAGGTGTAACCCACCGCACCAAAGGCGGCCACCATCCAGATGTCCCAGGTGTTGTTGTTGGTGGAGTACACGCCGATGGCACAGAACAGCACGATGGCCGGGAACAGCCAGCGGTAGGGCACCGACAGCAGCTTGATCCACAGGCCGATGAGCGGCAGGTTCAGGATCACCAGCATCAGGTTGCCGATCCACATCGAGGCGATCAGGCCCCAGAACAGCTCGGGGTTGCTGGTCATGACCTGCGGGCCGGGCTGGATGTTGTGGATGGTCATGGCCCCCACCATCAGCGCCATCACGGCATTGGGCGGGATGCCCAGCGTCAGCAGCGGGATGAACGAGGTCTGGGAACCTGCGTTGTTGGCCGCCTCAGGGGCCGCCACGCCGCGGATGTTGCCTTGGCCAAAAGGCACTTCGCCCGGTTTGATCTTGGTCTTCTTCTCGATGGAATAGGCCGCAAAGGCCGACAGCAGCGCCCCACCACCGGGCAGAATGCCCAGGGCCGAACCCAGCGCCGTGCCACGCAGCACCGCAGGCACCATGTTCTTGAAGTCTTCCTTGGTGGGGAACAGGCCCTGCACCTTGTCGGTGAACACCTCGCGTTTCTCTTCACCGTGCGACAGGTTGCTGATGATTTCGCCGTAGCCGAACACGCCCATGGCGATCACCACAAAGCCGATGCCGTCGGTCAGCTCGGCAATGTCGAAGCTGTAGCGGGGGACGCCCGAGTTGACGTCGGTGCCCACCATGCCCAGCAGCAGGCCCAGCACGATCATGGCCAGCGCCTTGAGCAACGAGCCCGAGGCCAGCACCACGGCACCAATGAGGCCCAGAACCATGAGCGAGAAGTACTCGGCAGGCCCGAACTTGAAGGCCACTTCGGTCAGCGGCGCGGCAAAGGCCGCCAGGATCAGCGTGCCCACGCAACCGGCAAAGAACGACCCCAGTCCTGCCGCGGCCAGCGCCGGGCCCGCACGGCCCTTGCGGGCCATCTGGTAGCCGTCGATCACCGTCACCACCGACGAGGATTCACCGGGCAGGTTGACCAAAATGGCGGTGGTGGAGCCCCCGTACTGGGCCCCGTAATAGATGCCGGCCAGCATGATCAGCGCGGCCACCGGGGGCAGCGCGTAGGTGGCGGGCAGCAGCATGGCGATGGTGGCCACGGGGCCGATGCCGGGCAGCACCCCGATCAGCGTGCCCAGCAGGCAACCCACAAAGGCGTACATCAGGTTCTGGGCCGTGAAGGCCACGCTGAACCCGAGCGACAAGTTGTTGATGAGATCCATGTGCAACTCCTCAGCCGGTGATGAAGGTGGGCCACACCGGGAACTGCAACTTCAGCGCCCAGACAAAAGCCACATAACTGCCTGCCGACAGGATGGCCGACAGGATCAGCACCTCCTTCAGGCGGAAGTCTTCCCCAGCCAGGCTGGCGATGATGGTCAGGCCGAAAATCGCCACCACCAACCCCATGCCGGGCAGACCGATGCTGGGAAGGCCAACGAGCAGCACGCCAAACACCACGTTGGCCAGCAACACAAAACTCAGGGGACGCCAGGCAATGGCCCCGATCTTGTCGCCGTCGGGCGACCCATGCACAAACGACTTGGCCAGCACGACCAAGCCCATCAACGCCAGGATGACCCCCAGCATCAGTGGAAAGTAACCGGGCCCCATGCGGGCGGCATCACCCACTTGGTAGGTGGTGGCACCATAGGCAAAACCACCACC
>DASUON010000152.1:0-2502 GCA_036276615.1 Burkholderiaceae bacterium | reverse complement strand
GAAAAGGCCTATCTGGCCTACGAAGCCAAGGCCGCGCGCGGCGAGATCAAGCCCTACCGCCAGGTGCCCGCCACCGACCTGTGGCGCAAGATGCTCTCGATGCTGTTCGAAACCGGCCACCCCTGGATCACCTTCAAGGACGCGTGCAACGTCCGCTCGCCCCAGCAGCACGCGGGCGTGGTGCACTCGTCCAACCTGTGCACCGAGATCACGCTCAACACCAGCGACACCGAAACCGCCGTCTGCAACCTGGGCTCGGTCAACCTGGCCCAGCACCTGAAGGACGGCCAGATCGATCAGGACAAGCTCAAGCGCACCATCGCCACCGCGATGCGCATGCTGGACAACGTGATCGACATCAACTACTACGCCGTGAAGAAGGCCCGCGACTCCAACCTGCGCCACCGCCCGGTGGGGCTGGGCATCATGGGCTTCCAGGACGCGCTGTACGCCCTGCGCGTGCCTTATGCGTCGCAAGAAGCCGTGGAGTTTGCCGACCGCTCCATGGAAGCCGTGTGTTACCACGCCTACTGGGCCTCCACCGAGCTGGCCGCCGAGCGGGGCCGCTACAGCAGCTACAAGGGCTCGCTGTGGGACCGTGGCATCCTGCCGCTGGACACGCTGAACATGCTGGCCGAGCAACGCGGTGGCTACGTGGAAACCGACCGCAACGCCACCCTGGACTGGAACGCCCTGCGCGCCAAGATCGCCAAGGACGGCATGCGCAACAGCAACTGCGTGGCCATTGCGCCCACGGCCACCATCAGCAACATCATCGGGGTGGACGCGTCCATCGAGCCCTCGTTCGGCAACCTGTCAGTCAAGTCCAACCTGTCGGGCGAGTTCACCGTGGTCAACAGCTACCTGGTGCGTGACCTCAAGCGCCTGGGCCTGTGGGACGACGTGATGGTCATGGACCTGAAGCACTTCGACGGTTCGCTGCGCGCCATCGACCGCGTGCCCCAGGACATCAAGGCCCTGTACGCCACCGCCTTCGAAATCGAAACCCAGTGGCTGGTGGAAGCCGCCGCACGCCGCCAGAAGTGGATCGACCAGGCCCAGAGCCTCAACATCTACATGGCCGGTGCCTCGGGCAAGAAGCTGGACGACACCTACAAGCTGGCCTGGGTGCGGGGTCTCAAGACCACCTACTACCTGCGCACCATGGCCGCCACACACGCCGAAAAATCCACCGGCCGCACCGGCCAGCTCAACGCGGTGAACAACACGCCCGAGCCGGTCATGGCCGCCCCCGTGGCCGCGGCACCCGCCGCCATTGAAGCGGCCACCGACATCAAGTTTTGCGCCATCGACGACCCTGGCTGCGAAGCCTGCCAGTGAGTGTGTGTGCCCATGCCGATGCATGGGCACAACACCCCGTTGACGGCTTGCTTTGGCGGGCGGCAAGCCGCTATGCAATTCAACCCGCCGCTTCCATAATGCAAGTGAAGGAACCCATCATGCTCACCTGGGACGACGACGTCACGCCCACCCCGCAAACTGCCCCTGTCCAACCTGCTTTCGGTGGGTCGGCCGTTCCTCCCTCCTCGGCACCCCAGCTCCAGCCCGTGCGGGCTGACGCCCCCCCAGCCGCCGTGGCCAGCACCGGCCGCCGCGTCAACGCCGCCGACAAACGCATCATCAACGGCCAGACCGACGTCAACCAGCTGGTGCCCTTCAAGTACAAGTGGGCCTGGGAAAAATACCTGGCCACCTGCGCCAACCACTGGATGCCGCAGGAAGTGAACATGAACCGCGACATCGCCCTCTGGAAAGACCCCAACGGGCTCACCGAGGACGAGCGCCGCATCGTCAAGCGCAACCTGGGCTTCTTCACCACCGCCGACAGCCTGGCCGCCAACAACATCGTGCTGGGCACCTACCGGCACATCACCGCGCCCGAGTGCCGCCAGTTCCTGCTGCGTCAGGCGTTTGAAGAGGCCATCCACACCCACGCCTACCAGTACATCGTGGAAAGCCTGGGCCTGGACGAAGGCGAGATCTTCAACGCCTACAACGAAATCCCGTCCATCCGCGCCAAGGACGAGTTCCTGATCCCGTTCATCGACGTGATCATGAACCCCGAGTTCAAGACCGGCACCCCCGAGGCCGACCAGACGCTGCTGAAATCCATCATCGTCTTCGCCTGCCTGATGGAAGGGCTGTTCTTCTACGTGGGCTTCACGCAAATTTTGGCGCTGGGCCGCCAGAACAAGATGACCGGTGCCGCTGAGCAGTACCAGTACATCCTGCGCGACGAGTCCATGCACTGCAACTTCGGCATCGACCTGATCAACCAGCTCAAGCTCGAAAACCCCCACCTGTGGACGCCCGAGTTCAAGGCCGAAATCACCGCCCTGTTCATGAAGGCGGTGGAGCTGGAGTACCAGTACGCCGAAGACACCATGCCCCGCGGCGTGCTGGGCCTCAACGCCAGCATGTTCAAGGGTTACCTGCGCTACATCGCCAACCGGCGTGCCACCCAGATCGGGCTGGACACCC
>DASUON010000151.1:0-10247 GCA_036276615.1 Burkholderiaceae bacterium | reverse complement strand
GTCCAGCGCGGTGAGGATGGGCCGGTCGCCTCGGCCCTGCGCCGCATTGGCCTGACGCACCACCTGCACCAGGGCGGGTAGATCGGGGAATTCAAGCGTGATGGAGCCCGGCGCTTCCAACCACACCAACCGGGTGGCGGGTGTGAGGCGGCGGGCCAGGTCCGCCGGGTCCATGGCGTTGTAGTAGCGGGGGGTGATGCCCCACCCTTTCAGCTCCCCCTCGGCCAGGGCCTTGTTGGGGCCGTAGGCGTTGTCGGGGATGAGCAACTCATCGCCCTGGCGCAAAAAGGCCATGTCCACCAGGCCCACCGCCGCCAGGCCGCTGGGCACCAGCAGGCAGTGGTGGCCGCCTTCCAGGGTGGCAATGCGCTCTTCCAGCGTGTAGGTGGTGGGCGTGCCGTGCAGCCCGTAGGTGTAGCCGGACTTGTCCATCCACTGCCGGTGGCGCAGTTCGGCCACATTGCCGAAAAACACCGTGGACGCCTTGTGCACCCCGGGTGCCACCGCCTCGAAGCCCGCTGGGGGCTGGTAGGGGTGGTGGATGAGCTGGGTGGACAGGCTGGCCGGGGCAGCGGGATGGCGGTCCGGCATCAGAGCTTCCACTTCTCCAGCAGCGCGGCCGGACGCATGGCGTCGTAGCCTTCAAACGGCTGATGGATCCAGGGGTTGGTGGGCAGGAATTCCACCGAGTAGTCGGGCTCGAAGGTGGACACGCCCTTGGTCCAGATCACGGCAGAGCGCAGCTCGGTGATGGGGGCGTAGCGGTTTTTCAGGGTGTCCACCACCGCGCGCAGGGTGTGGCCGGTGTCAGCCAGGTCGTCGACCAGCAGCACACGGCCCGCAATTTCGCCCTTGGGGGTGGTGATGTAGCGGGCAATGTCCAGGTGGCCTTGCACGGTGCCGGCATCGGCACGGTACGAGCTGGTGGACATGATGGCCAGCGGCTTGTCGAAAATGCGCGACAGGATGTCACCCGGGCGCAAGCCGCCACGGGCCAGGCACAGGATGGTGTCGAACTCCCACCCCGACTGGTACACCTTGAGCGCCAGTTTTTCGATGAGGTTGTGGTACTCGCCGTAGGACACGTAGAGGTGCTTGCCGTCTTCAGTCAACATGCGGATTACTCCTGAAAATGTAGCTGCCTACGCTTGTATATAAAGCGCTAGATGCCAATTTGATGGATGAATTTACTGCCCAGACGGCATTCACGCTTCGTAGGGGTGCTGGATCAGGATGGTGTGGTCCCGGTCCGGGCTGGTGGACACCATGTGGATGGGCACGCCCGTGGTCTCTTCGATGCGCTTGAGGTAGTGCTGGGCGGCTGCAGGCAGCTTGGCAAACTCGGTCACCCCCACGGTGCTGTCGGTCCAGCCGGGAATGGTTTCGTAGATGGGCTGGCAGCGGGCGATCTCGTCGGCCCCCATGGGCAGGATGTCGATGGCTTCGCCATCCAGCATGTAGCCGGTGCACAGCATCAGTTCGGGCAGGCCATCCAACACGTCCAGCTTGGTGATGCACAGACCCGACAGGCCATTGACCTGCGCACTGCGCTTGAGCAGCGCGGCGTCGAACCAGCCACAGCGGCGCGAACGCCCGGTGGTCACCCCCTTCTCGGCGCCCACCGTGCTCATGTGGTAGCCGGGGGTGCCTTCCTTTTCCCAGTCCAGCTCGGTGGGGAACGGGCCGCCGCCCACGCGGGTGCAGTAGGCCTTGGTGATGCCCAGCACATAGTGCAGAAGGCCTGGGCCCACACCGGCACCGGCGGCGGCGTTGCCGGCCACGCAGTTGCTGGAGGTCACAAACGGATAGGTGCCATGGTCCACGTCCAGCAGCGTGCCCTGGGCACCTTCGAACAGCAGGTTGCCACCGCGCACATGCTCGGCGTTGAGCTCGCGGGACACGTCGGCAATCATGGGCTTGAGCAGCTCGGCCTGGGCCATGGCCTGGGACAGCACGGCAGCCTCTTGCACCTGACCGTTGACCACAAAGGTGGACAGGGGTTGGTCCTTGAGCCAGGGCATGGCGCTCCAGTCCACCTGGTCGGCACCCAAGGCGGCCAATTGGGCGTTGTAGTAGGCCAGCAGTTCACGCAGCTTGGTGGTGAAACGCTCGGGGTATTTCAGGTCTTGCACGCGCAGGGCACGGCGGGCCACCTTGTCTTCGTAGGCGGGGCCGATGCCACGGCCGGTGGTGCCGATCTTGGCGGTGCCGGCCTTTTCCTTGGCAGCCTCGCGGGCCACGTCCAGCGCGGCGTGGAAGGGCAGGATCAAGGGGCAGCCTTCGCTCACGCGCAGGCGCGAGCGAAGCTCCACCCCGGCCGATTCCAGCCCGGCAATTTCTTCGAACAACTTGCCCACCGCCAGCACCACGCCGTTGCCGATGTAGCACTTGACCCCGGGCCGCATGATGCCGCTGGGGATGAGGTGCAGCGCGGTTTTCTTGCCGTTGATGACCAGCGTGTGCCCGGCGTTGTGGCCGCCTTGGAAACGCACCACCCCGGTGGCGGTTTCGGTGAGCCAGTCCACCAGCTTGCCCTTGCCTTCGTCACCCCATTGGGTGCCGACCACGACCACGTTGCGGCCGGGCACCGGCGCAAAAGTTTTGTTCATCATTTGGATTGAGAGCGTAGGTTCAGGGGTTGGGGATGGCTTCGACCACCCATTGGCCGTCTTGCAAGGACAGGCGGCGATCGCATTGGAACTCGTTGACTTCGTGCTCGTGCCCGGGCAGCACGCACACCACGGTTTCGCCCCGCGCACGCAGGTAAGCGATGGCATGGCGCAGGCCGGGTTCTTCGCCCCAGGGGGCCAGCACGGCGGGGCGCAGCGGCTGGGGTTGCACCGCCTGCACCAGTTCTTTGACGTCGAGGCTGAAGCCCACCGCCGGGCGTTCGCGCCCGAACACGGCACCGACGGCGTCGTAGCGCCCGCCGCGAACCAGCTCGCGCACGGGTTCACCATCGGTGCCGCCTGCAAACATGGCAAAACGCACGCCGGTGTAGTAGGCATAACCACGCAGGTCAGCCAGGTCAAATGTGAGGTTGACGCCGTCCATGCGCTGGGCAAGCCAACGCAAATTTTGCAGCGATGAAGCAATGACTGGCGTGCGCGGCAGGCATTTTTCAGCTTCATCCAACACCGCCACATCGCCAAACAGCTCGGGCAGGCGGCTCAAGCCCCCAGCCACGTCGGCGGGCAGGCCTTTGAGCAGTCCACGCAGCGCAGACTGGTCTTTGACCGCCAGTGCGGCATGGATGTCGGTCACCTGGGTGGGCAGCAGTGCATGACCGGCCAGCAAGCCGTCGATCAGGCGCACGTCCGACAGGTCCAGCGTGGGTTGAACCACCCCCGCGGCCTGCAGGCTGGTGCGGGCCAACTCCAAAATTTCCAGGTCGGCTTCCAGACCGCCGTGGCCGTACAGCTCGGCCCCGAATTGCAGGGGTTCCCGCGTGGCCTGGGGCCGGGCCGAACGGGTGTGCACCACCGGGCCGCAGTAGCACAGGCGGGCAATGCCTTGGCGGTTGAGCAGGTGGGCATCGATGCGGGCCACCTGTGGCGTGCTGTCGGCCCGCAAGCCCAGGGTGCGCCCTGAGAGCTGGTCCACCAGCTTGAAGGTTTGCAGGTCCAAGGCTTCACCGGTGCCGGTGAGCAGGGACTCCAGGTGCTCCAGCAGGGGTGGCATCACCAGCTCGTAGCCATAGCGACGGGCGGTGTCCAGCAGGTCCCTGCGGAGTTCTTCGATGTGCCGGGCCTCGGAAGGCAAGGCGTCGGCAATGTGATCCGGGAGAACCCAGGCAGACATGTGAAATGACGAGCGCTGTTAAAACGCAGATTTTACCGGGCTGTGTCACCCGTTCGGCTGACAGGCCGTTTTCAGTCCATCCACCACAAGGCGGTCAGCCCGAAAAGCACGCAGCACAGCCCCATGAACCGAAGCTGACCGTCGGTCAACGACAACACCGACTGGATGGTGCGCCGCCAGCCACCCGGCGAGATGAAGGGCCCCAGGCCTTCAAACACCAAAAGCAGTGCGAGCGCAGACCAAAAAACGTCCATGCGACGCTCCCCGTCCGGACTCAGTGCCCGCGCTTGGCAGGTTCTGAGCTGCCTCCCAGTGCGCTGCTTCGCATGGCTTTGAAGAACTCGGAGGACGGGTCCAGCACCATGACGTCGGACTTGCTGGCGAAGGTGGCCTTGTAGGCGTCCAGGCTGCGGTAGAACTGGGCAAACGCGGGGTCGCGCCCAAAGGCCTCGGCGTACACCCGAGAGGCTTCGGCATCGCCCTCGCCCTTCACTTTCTGGGCCTCGCGGTAGGCGTTGGCCAGGGTCACCTCACGCTGGCGGTCGGCCGAGGCGCGGATTTGTTCGCCATCGGCAGCCCCGCTGGAGCGGAGCTGGTTGGCCACCTGGGCACGCTCAGCTTCCATGCGGCGGTACACCGATTCGGTGATGGTCTCGGCGTAGTCGATGCGGTTGATGCGCACATCCACCACGTCCATGCCCCAAGGCTTTTCGGCGCCTTTGACGGCCAGCAGCACCTGCTCCTTGACGGAGGTCATCAGTTCGTCGCGCTTGACCGACAGCAGCTCTTTCACCGTGAGCTTGTTGACCTCTTGTTGGAAGGCGTTGCGAACCACACGCGTCAGTTGCAAGGCTCCGGCGCGCTCGTCCAGCCCCACGTTGCGGATGTAGGCCGAAGGCTCTGACACACGCCAGCGCACATACCAGTCAATGACCACGCGCTGCTTTTCGGCCGTCAGCATGGGCTCGGTGTCCGAACTGTCCAGCGTGAGCAGACGCTTGTCGATGTAGCTGACGTTCTGGAAAGGCGGCGGGAGTTTCCAGTTCAAGCCCGGCTCCACCACCACCTTGTTGATCTGACCCAGCTGATAGACGATGCCGTATTGGCGCTGGTCCACCACAAACAGGGAAGACCCCAGCACACCCAACGCCACGATCACGACGGCACCAATGAAACCCAGTCTGTTCATGAAAGTTTGTCCTCTGCGGTTGATTCGGGGGTGGGTTCAGCGGGTGTCGCGGTCACGCGAACGGTCGGCAGCGCGGCTGCGGCTGTTGGCGGGGACTGCCGTCGACGGGCTGGAGGATGACGCCCCGGACGGCGACGAGGCAGCAGCCGAGGGCGGCACATCACTGCCTGCGGCGGCGGAGGCGGCCGACATCTGCATGATTTTGTCCAGCGGCAAATGCAGCAGGTTGCTGCCCGAGCGGGAGTCCACCAGCACCTTGGTCACGTTGCTGTAGATCTGCTGCATGGTCTCGGCGTACATGCGTTCGCGGGTGACCTGAGGGGCCTTCTGGTACTCGGCCAGCACGGCCTTGAAGCGTTCAGCATCACCGCGCGCCTGGGCCACGATGCGGGAGCGGTAACCCTCCGCTTCCTCACGCAGCCGTGAAGCGGCACCCTCGGCGCGGGGGACCACGTCGTTGGAGTAGGCCTGGGCTTCGTTCTTGATGCGCTCGCGCTCCTGTCCGGCCTTGAGCACATCGTCAAACGCAGCCTGCACCTGCTCGGGCGGGCGCACCCCACCCTGCTGCATGTTGACCGCCACCACTTCAATGCCCACGTTGTAACGGTCCAGGATGGTCTGCATCAGCGTGCGAACGCGTGGCGCAATCTGGTCACGGTCTTCCGCCAACGCGGCATCCATCTTCATCTTGCCCACCACTTCACGCACGGCGGTTTCGGCGGCTTTGATGACGGCGGCGTCGGGGTCACGGCTTTCGAACAGGTACGCCCGGGCATCGCTCAGCCGGTACTGAACCGCGAACTTGTTTTCGACGATGTTTTCGTCTTCGGTCAGCATGGCCGATTCGCGCAGGCCCGTCGCCCGAACGATGCTGTCACGCCCCACGTCCACCGAGCGGATCTGGGTGGCAAACACCAGTTCATGTCGTTGAATGGGATAAGGCAAACGCCAGTTGAAACCAGCGCCCACGGTGGAGTGGTAGCGACCAAACTGCGTGATGACGCCCTGCTGGCCTTCCTGCACGATGAAAAACCCTGTGCTGGCCCAGAACAGAAGGGCCACACCGGCCACCAGTCCTGCGCCAATGCCCGCGCTTTTGGGGTTGGGGTTGAAACCACCGTTGCCGTTGCCCCCTCCGTTACCCCGTCCACCGCGACCGAACATGCCGCCCAGCTTCTGGTTGAAGTCACGCCACAGTTCGTCCAAGTCGGGGGGGCCTGGGTTGCCGGTGGGCCGCTGAGGACGTTGACCCTCCTGGCCTCGGGTGTCGTCTGGACGCGATTCAGGGCGGGGCGTGCCACCTTCCCCCTCGGATTCACCACGACCCCAGCGAGGGTCATTGAGGTTGAACATCCGGGAACCGGCCGTGCGCCATTTCGCAAAGGTTCGCATAGCGTTGAATGTCATCGTCGATGGGCTGATGTGGGGGTGGAAGATGGGCTCGGGGCCCACGAGATTCGTTCAATTATCGGTGTCAGAAGCTGCAAACCTGGGGTCAACCGGGAGATTGGAAGAATCGTCTGATTTTTGCGCATTCACGCGTGACGCCAGCGCCAAACGCAACTCGGTCAGACCTTCACCGCTGTGTGCGCTGACGAACAGCCGGGGCACTTCCCGGCCTTGCAGTTCCATGCTGTCGGCCAGAACATGCGGCCTTCGGTCGTCCGGCAGTGCGTCGATCTTGTTGAACACCAAGATCTGGGGGACGTCGGCGGCACCAATCTCTTCCAGCACCCGAAGCACTTCCTGAATCTGCTCCGGGTGGTTGGGGTTGGAGGCGTCCACCACGTGCAGCAACAGGTCGGCATCCACCGATTCTTGCAACGTGGCCGAAAACGCATCGACCAGGTTGTGTGGCAAGTCGCGAATGAAGCCCACCGTGTCCGACAGCGACACCGACACACCGGCCTCGCCCAGGTACATCTGCCGCGTGGTGGTGTCCAAGGTGGCAAACAGCTGGTCAGCCGCATAGGCGCGGGCCTTGACCAAGGCATTGAACAGTGAAGACTTGCCAGCGTTGGTGTAGCCCACCAGCGACACGTTGAATGCTTGGCGGCGCTCCCGTTGGCGGCGCTGGGTGGAGCGTTGCTTCTTGACCTTGTCCAAGCGCTCGCGGGTGCGTTTGATGGCGTCGGACAGCATGCGGCGGTCCAACTCGATCTGGGTTTCTCCTGGGCCACCGCGATGCCCAACCCCACCGCGTTGCCGCTCCAGGTGGGACCAACGCCGCACCAGTCGGGTGGACAGGTACTGCATGCGGGCCAGTTCCACTTGCAGTTTGCCCTCGTGGCTGCGCGCACGCTGGGCAAAAATTTCCAAAATGAGCAGGGTGCGGTCGTTCACCGCCACGCCCATGTAGCGCTCCAGGTTGCGCTGCTGGGCAGGGCTCAGGGCTTGGTCAAACAACACCTCGGTGGCACCGGTGGCGGCCACGAGACAGCGAATTTCCTCGGCCTTGCCGGAGCCCACAAACAAGGCCGGGTCGGGGGCCCGGCGTTTGCACGTCACCCGTTCGGCCACCACAAAGCCTGCGGTCTGGGCCAGCAAGCCCAACTCTTCCAGCGCGTGGTCGAAATGGGGCTCACCAAAATCAACGCCCACCAGGACAACGCCGGGTGGGCGGTTTGAATCAACGATTGAGTTCAATGTGGGGGCAGACTGCCCTGCACACAGGGCAAATGAAAACGATCAGTGGCCTGCGGCGTCGTCAGGCGACACGCTGAATTGCACCGGGCGGCCCGGCACGATGGTGGAGATGGCATGCTTGTAAACCATCTGGGTGACGGTGTTGCGCAGCAGGACCACGTACTGGTCGAACGACTCGATTTGCCCTTGCAATTTGATGCCGTTGACCAGGTAAATGGACACCGGCACATGTTCGCGTCGGAGCTGGTTCAGAAAAGGGTCTTGCAGAAGTTGGCCTTTGTTGTTGCTCACGATATGTTCCGTGTTCAGAAAGTTAAGGGAAGACAACCATACCACAGCCCTCGGGTCTACCCGAGGGCCGCGTCTCATTCCTGATCTTTGAAGGGGTTGTGAGACGTCTTGAATTCAATGCGCAATGGCGTGCCCACCAGATCAAAGGCCTTGCGAAAGCGCCCTTCCAGGTAACGCTTGTACGAATCGGACACATGTTCCAGCGAGTTGCCATGGATCACGACGACCGGCGGGTTCATGCCGCCTTGGTGTGCATAACGCATTTTGGGGCGGTACATGCCCGACTTCTGAGGCTGCTGAAATTGCAAGGCTTCTTGCAGCAACCGGGTCAGCACGGGCGTGGTCATCTTGCGGTTGGCCGCCGCATGGGCTTGGGCAATGGACTTCCACAGCGGCGCCAACCCCTGGCGCTTCTTGGCCGAAATGAGATGCAGTGCGGCAAACTTCATGAATGCCAAGCGCTGCTCCACCGAGCGCTCGACCAGCTGCCGTTGGTACTCGTCCACGGCATCCCATTTGTTGATGGCCAGCACCACAGCCCGCCCTGACTCCAGGATGTAGCCGGCGATGTGGGCATCCTGCTCGGTCACCCCCTGGGTGGCATCGAGCAGCAGCAACACCACATGGGCGTTTTCGATGGCTTGCAGCGTCTTGACCACCGAGAACTTTTCGATGGCCTCAAACACCTTGCCCTTGCGACGCAGGCCCGCCGTGTCGATCAGCTCAAACTTGTGGCCATCGCGTTCAAAGGGGACGGAGATGGCATCCCGCGTGGTGCCGGGCATGTCGAAGGCCACCAGGCGCTCTTCGCCCAGCCAGGCGTTGATGAGGGTGCTTTTGCCCACATTGGGGCGACCAGCCACCGCCATGCGGATGACACCGGATTCCTCCGCCTCTTCGTCATCCTCGGGTGGAGGGGGCAGCAACTCCAGGGCCGCTTCGGTGAGGGAGCGAACGCCCTGGCCGTGCGAAGCGGAAATGGGCAACACCTCACCCAACCCCAATTCAAAGAACTCCACCAGCTTGGTGCCGTCCTGCATGCCTTCGGCCTTGTTGGCCACCAGCAGGCAAGGCTTGCCCAGCCGACGCAGATACTGGGCAATTTCGTGGTCTTGGGCGCTGACCCCGCCACGCGCGTCCACCACAAACAGCACCACATCCGCTTCGGCAACGGCCTGGCGAGTCTGCTTGGCCATTTCCCGGTAGATGCTGCCCTCGCCCGCATCGGGCTCAAACCCCCCAGTGTCGATGACGATGAACTCTCGGGGGCCCAGACGGCCATTGCCGTAGTGGCGATCACGGGTCAGGCCCGCAAAATCGGCCACGATGGCGTCACGCGATTTGGTGAGGCGGTTGAACAACGTCGATTTGCCCACATTGGGCCGACCGACCAAAGCCAGTACAGGTTTCACAAAAAAATCCAGTTGGCGTGACGACTTCCGCTCACTGCGGACGCCACGCGACGAGGTTGCCCGATCGGGTCAGGGCCAGCAAGGTGTCTCCCACGAGCACGGGGGCGCTCAACACCGCGGATCCGTCGGTGGGCAGGCGAGCCAAGAACGACCCGTCTTCACGGGACAGCACATGGATGAAGCCTTGCGAATCCCCCACCACCACCGAGCGGCCCAACAACAGCGGAGCCCCGAGGCCCCGGTAGAGCAGCTTGTCTTGGGTCCAGACCTGCTCGCCTTTGCTGCGCGACCAAGCTTGAACACGGCCGCTGGAATCGGAGCCGTACACATGGCGCTCATCTCCGGACAGACCGGTGCGGCCATCGGAGTTCTGGCGCCAGATCAGCGCCCCGCGAGCCGCATCCACACACGCCACAGCGGCTTGGAATGCTCGCACGCACACATCGTTGCCCTGGCGGAAGGCGGGGCCCACCAAGTCCACCATGCGTTCCACATCGTTACCTCCGCGGGGGGACGCAATGTTCACATCCCAACGAACGCTTCCGCTGCTGGGGTTCAGTCCCACCAAACGCCCGCCCAGCCCCACCACCAGCGTGTCCCCCACCGCCAGCAACACGCCAGGGTGACGCAACACCAGGGGCTCGCCGGAGCGCGTTTGGCTCCACAGGCGGATGCCGGTGTTGCCGTCAAAGGCCGCCACGGTGCGGTCTGCCGTCAACACGAACACCCGTTGTCCAGCCACCAGCGGTGCGGTGTGACTGGATGCCGACCAGCGCTGACGCCAGACTTCCTGCCCGTTGACCACGGCCACCAAGTCATTGCGCTCGGTGATGGCCGCAGCCATGTGGCCGTCAAAGCCCACACCAGCCGTGACCGCTCCGCCGACATGGGTGCGCCACACATCGGCC
>DASUON010000150.1:0-2530 GCA_036276615.1 Burkholderiaceae bacterium | reverse complement strand
GGCGGCGGGGGCCTTTTTGTCCGCTTTGGCGGCGTCGGCCTTGGCGGGTTTCTCGTCCACAACCTCTTCGGCATCGCCGTGGCCGTCCGCGGCAGCCTTGGGCTTGGCGGGCTCGGGCGGGGTCACCGGGGTGATGGTGTCCAGCTTGTTCTCCCGCATGTAGGCGTCCATGTCCTTCCAGCCGTCGAAGATGGCGGCTTTGCTGGCCTTGGGGTTGTAGCGGTAGCAGTCTTCCAAGGCACGGGCCGCTTGGCGGCAGGCACTGCCAATGGCCTTGCCTTCGGCCGCTTTGCGTTCGGCTTCGGCGGTGGGCTTTTCAATGCCCAGGTAGTCGCAGCCCGCCAGCAGGGTGCTGCCGGTGGCCAACATGACCAGCAGGAGGGGGCGCAACGGGAACAGGGCAGAGGGGCTCATGGCTTGGGTGGTGCGGGGCATCAAAGGGTTCTTCGGCCAGCCCGCGGGGGACTTGAGCGGACCTGTGGTGGATTCTGCGCCCAAACACAAAGGGCCTCCCGAAGGAGGCCCTGGCTAAGTTCGGCATCGGGGGGCGCGCCCCGTGCACACCACACTCAGTCGTCGCTGCTGGTGATGCCCAGGATGGCCAGCAGGCTCTGGAACACGTTGAACAGGTCCAGGTACAGGGCCAGCGTGGCGCTGATGTAGTTGGTTTCACCGCCGTCGATGATGCGTTTCAGGTCGTACAGCATGAACAGGCTGAAGATGCCGGTGGCCAACACGCTGATGACCAGCATGCCGGTGCCGCTGCCCACAAACACGTTGACGATGGAGCCGATCATCAGCGCGATGGCCCCCACCATCAGCCACTGGCCCATGCCTTCCAGGCTGCGCTTGATGGTGCTGGCCAGAGCCGCCATCACCACAAACACGCCTGCGGTACCGGCAAAAGCCGTCATCACCAGGTCGGTGCCGTTTTTCATGCCCAGCACCACCGCCAGCATGCGCGAGAGCATCAGCCCCATGAAGAAGGTGAAGCCCAGCAGCACCGCCACCCCGGCGGCAGAGTTCTTGGTGCGCTCAATGGCGTACATGAAGCCGAAGGCACCGCCCAGGAACACCGCCAGCCCCAGGAAGCCGGTCAGGCTGGCGGTGATGCCTGTGGACACCCCCACCCACGCCCCCAGCACGGTGGGCAGCAGGCTCAGGGCCAACAGACCATAGGTGTTGCGCAACACCTTGTTGCGCTGATCGGCGGACACGAGCGTGCCGCTTTGCAGGGTGTAGATGTTGTCGTTCATGAGGCAATCTCCAATCAAGGTTGTTCTGCCGCACATCCAACGCGCCGCAGACCGGGTCATTATGCTGGGAAGGTGGGCCACCCCAAGGTGGGGATGCCCCTGTTTTTTTCAAGGAACCGTCCATGAAAACCAGAGCTTCGCTCGAACTCTCCGACATCAAGGCCATCGCTGCAGCCGCAGAAGCCGAGGCCCTTGCCAACCAATGGGCGGTGACCATCGCCATCGTGGACGAAGGCGGGCACCTGTTGTGGCTGCAACGCCTGGATGGCGCACCCCCCATTTCCGCCCACATTGCCCCGGCCAAGGCCCACACGGCCGCGCTGGGACGGCGCGAGAGCAAGGTGTACGAAGACGTGATCAACGGCGGACGCTACTCGTTCCTGAGTGCCCCGGCGGTGGAAGGCCTGCTGGAAGGCGGCGTGCCCATCCTGAAAGATGGCTTCTGCCTGGGCGCGGTGGGGGTGAGCGGCGTCAAGTCGAGCGAAGACGCACAGATTGCCAAGGCGGGCATCGCCGCCCTGGGGCTTTGAATTTCTGTCCTTCTTCGTCGCCAATGGCACCAGCCATTGGCTTCTCAGTCAGGACAGAACTGCTCCCGAAATCCATCCACCACCGCCCCATGCCCCCATGAACGATCTGGGTTGAAAAAACGGCTGGCTGGAGGACCGCAGCGGTCCGTACTGGCTGGCCACTCAAAAAACGACCCGGCGCACAGGCACGCCATGCGTTGAACGCCGGGGTCGCCCCACGATGAATCCCTACTTGGTGAGGATGAGCTTGCCTTGCCGGGTGGCCTGCAAGCGGTACACGGTGCCGTTGTGGGCAATGTGGATGGCGGCGCGCCCTTGCAACAGCTGGTCGCTGGAGAGCACCTGGGCCAGGCCCTGTGGCACCGCCAGTGCCGAGTGGGGGGCAGCCCCGCCATGGGGCGCAGCCTGGTGGGTTGCAGGCAGGGGCGTGGCGCTGGCACCGGCAATCCAGGCCGGTGCGGGGTGGGTGGGGGCGGCGCTCATCGGGCGGGCTCCGTGATGAAACCGATCTTTTTCACCCCGGCCTGCTGCGCTGCGGCCATGGCCTGGGCCACGCGCTCGTAGCGCACGTTCTTGTCGCCGCGAATGTGCAGCTCCGGCTGCGGCTGCTTGCCGGCCTCGGCCGCCAGCAGCTGGGGCAGCTGGGCGTCGTCGACCTTGTCCTGGTTCCAGTAGTAGGCGCCCTGGGCGTCCACCGACAGGCGGATGGTCTGGGGCTTGTCCTCCTGCCGCTGGTGGGTCGCC
>DASUON010000149.1:0-13564 GCA_036276615.1 Burkholderiaceae bacterium | reverse complement strand
GCCGGGTTTGCCGGGGCCACTGCCGACGCTTTCACCCTGTTCGAGCGCTTCGAGGCCAAACTGGAAAAACACCAGGGCCACCTGATGCGGGCCGCCATCGAGCTCACGCGCGATTGGCGCACCGACCGTGTGCTGCGCAAGCTGGAGGCCATGCTGGCCGTGGCCGACAAGTCGGCCAACCTCATCATCACCGGCAACGGCGACGTGCTGGAGCCCGAGCACGGCATTGTGGCCATCGGCTCCGGCGGGGCCTATGCCCAGGCCGCCGCCCGTGCGCTGGTGGCCCACACCGACCTCAGCGCCGAACAGGTGGTGCGCCAGAGCCTGGCGATTGCGGGCGACATCTGCATCTACACCAACCTGAACCACACGGTGGAAGTGCTTTGACGGTTGCTACCTTTTAAGTAGCTTGTTGCGCTTTCATATAAAGCGCTGGATGCCAATTTCATTCAAAAAATGAGTGCCCTGACCCCCCAAGACATCGTGGCCGAGCTGGACCGCCACATCGTGGGCCAGCCCGCCGCCAAGCGTGCCGTGGCCATTGCCTTGCGCAACCGCTGGCGCCGCCAGCAGGTGGACGAGAAGCTGCGCCCCGAGATCACGCCCAAGAACATCCTGATGATCGGCCCCACCGGTGTGGGCAAGACCGAAATCGCCCGCCGCCTGGCCAAGCTGGCCGACGCGCCCTTCATCAAGGTGGAGGCCACCAAGTTCACCGAGGTGGGCTACGTGGGCAAGGACGTGGACAGCATCATCCGCGACCTGATCGACATGGCCGTCAAACAGACGCGCGAGGCTGAAATGACCCGCCTGCGCAGCAAGGCCCACGACGCGGCCGAGGAGCGCGTGCTGGACGTGCTGGTGCCCCCGCCCCGCACCGAGGTGGGCTTTGGCCTGTCCGACGCGTCGGCGCCCCCTGCCGACAACACCGCACGGCAGGTGTTTCGCAAGAAGCTGCGCGAAGGCCAACTGGATGACCGCGAGATTGACATCGACCTGGCCGAGCCCCGCCCCCAGCTGGAGGTGATGGGCCCCGCGGGCATGGAAGACATGGCCGAGCAGCTCAAGGGCATGTTCTCGCAACTGGGCCAGGGCAAGCGCAAGACCCGCCGCCTGAAAATTGCCGACGCCCTCAAGCTGCTGACCGACGAGGAAGCGGCCAAGCTGGTCAACGAAGACGACATCAAGCACCGCGCCGTGACCAATGCCGAGCAAAACGGCATTGTGTTCATCGACGAGATCGACAAGGTGGCCTCGCGCAACGAGTCCGGCAGCGCCGACGTGTCCCGCCAAGGCGTGCAGCGCGACCTGCTGCCCCTGGTGGAGGGCACCACCGTGTCCACCAAATACGGCATGGTGCGCACCGACCACATGCTGTTCATCGCCAGCGGGGCCTTCCACCTCAGCCGCCCCAGCGACCTCATTCCGGAGCTGCAAGGGCGCTTTCCCATCCGGGTGGAGTTGCAGTCGCTGTCGGTGACCGATTTCGAAGCCATCCTCACCCAGACCCACGCCAGCCTGGTGCGCCAGTACCAGGCCCTGCTGGCCACCGAAGGGGTGACGCTGGACTTCCGCCCCGAAGGCATCACCCGGCTGGCGCAGCTGGCCTTCGACGTGAACGAGCGCACCGAGAACATCGGGGCGCGCCGCCTGTCCACGGTGATGGAGCGGCTGCTGGACGAGGTGAGCTTCAACGCCGCCAACCTCAGCGGCCAGACCGTGGTGATCGACGCCGCCTACGTCAACGACCGCCTGGCCGAGCTGAGCCAGGACGAGGACCTGTCGCGCTTCATCCTCTGACGGGGCCTGGGGCCTGGTGTGAACCGTCGCCCCGTTGTTCAGCCAGCGTTAAGCTGAAACCCCCTCGCCGGGGTTAAGGTTGGCGGTTGTGACTGCACCACACCGGCAACGGCGCCGGTTCCATCCATGAGACTGCTGCTGGCTGAAGACGACGACTTGCTGGGCTCGGGCCTGCGTGCGGGGCTGCGCCAACAAGGTTTTCATGTGGATTGGGTGCGCGACGGCGTGGCCGCCCAGCATGAACTGGAAACCGGCAGCTACGAGGCGGCGGTGCTGGACCTGGGCCTGCCCCGCCAGGACGGCATGCAGGTGTTGCGCCAGGTGCGGGCGCACCGGGTGGACACCCCCATCCTGGTGCTGACCGCCCGCGATGCCGTGCCCGACCGCATCAATGGCTTGGACGCCGGGGCGGACGACTACATCCTCAAACCCGTGGACCTGCATGAGCTGGCCGCCCGCCTGCGGGCCCTGGTGCGCCGCGCCCACGGCCAGGCCCAGACGGTGCTGGTGGCCGGGCCTGAGGGCGCCCGGGTGACCCTGGACCCCGCCGCGCACCGCGTGGTGGTGGCGGGTGAGCCGGTGGACATCACCGGCCGCGAGTACGACCTGCTGTACACCCTGATGCGCAACGCCGGGCGGGTGCTCAGCCGCGGGCAGATCGAGCAGCACCTGTACGAATGGGGCCAAGAGGTGGTGAGCAACGCCATCGAGGTGCACATCCACCACCTGCGACGCAAGCTGCCGCCCCACACCATCGAAACCGTGCGGGGCGTGGGGTATGTGATCCACAAGGACGCCGTGGCATGACGCCAGCGCAGCCGCCCCGGGCGGTGTCGCTCCAGCGGCAACTGCTGACCGCGGTGCTGGGACTGCTGGGCGTGGTGTGGGTGGTCATGATCCTGGTCACCTGGCAGGACACCGAACACGAGGTCAGCGAGCTGCTCGACGCCCACCTCTCGCAAGCCGCGTCCTTGCTGGCCGTGTTGCCGCTGGACGACCTCACGCGGCTGGACTTTCAAGAAACCCCCGAGCTGCACGAATACCAATCCAAGGCGGTGTTCCAGGTTTGGCACAACGACCAGATGGTGGTCCGTTCAGCCACCGCACCCACGGCACTGTTGGCCCCGTTGTCATGCCAGGGCATGTCCAAGGTGCGTGCGGCAGGCGAAGACTGGTGGGTGTTTTGCGCCCGAGGGCGAGACGAACACGTGGTGGTGCAGGTGGCCGACCGCGACAAGGCGCGTGCCGACGTGGTCATGGCCAGCGTCTGGAGTGTGGTGTGGCCCATGGCCCTGGCGTTTCCGTTTGTGGGGCTGGGCGTGTGGGGGGCGGTGCGCCACGCCGTGCACCCGCTGGCCGAATTGGGCCAGATGGTGACCGAGCGACGCCCCGATGCCGACGACCCCCTGCCCCTGGCCCGGGTGCCGCACGAGGCACGCCCCCTGGTGCTGGCCCTCAACCGGCTGTTTGAGCGCATGAATGTCGTGCTGCACGCCGAGCGGCGCTTCACCGCCGATGCGGCCCACGAGCTGCGCACGCCCATTGCCGCCATCCGCATGCAGGCCCAGGTGGCCCAGGGGGCGTTGGATGCCGAAGAACGCAACGAGGCGCTGGCCGCCACCCTGACCGGTTGCGACCGTGCCAGCCACCTGGTGGAGCAGTTGCTGCAACTGGCCCGGCTGGAGGCCCTGGCCGACGCCACCGGCGAGGGCTGTGACCTGCGCCGCGTGCTGGACTGGGTGCTGGGTGACCTGCGCCCGGTGGCGGCCCGGCGCGGCCAAACCCTGCACTGCGAGGTGACACCCAGCCCCGCGTCCTCACCGCTGGGCTGCCCGGTGCCCGAGGGTTTGATGGTCATCCTGCTGCGCAACCTGGTGGACAATGCCTTGCGCTACAGCCCCGACGGCAGCCAGGTGCGCGTGCAGGTGGACGTGGACGCACACGGGCAGCGGCGGCTGGCGGTGGACGACAATGGCCCAGGCATGTCCAGTGCCGACCTGCAACGCCTGGGCGAGCGCTTCTTCCGCGTGGTGGGCTCCGCGCAACCCGGCAGTGGCCTGGGGTGGTCCATCGTGCGTCGTGTGGCGGGGCTGTATGGCTTGCAGGGTCAGGTGATGCGCAGCCCCGATCTGGGGGGGCTGCGGGTGACGTTCTGTTGGAAGGGCATCCCATGAACCGCTTTCGTCGGACCGCGTTTGTGCGCATCGGGCTGGTCACGGTGGCCATGTCGGCCTTGTCCGCCCCGCTGGTGTGGTATGTCTCGCGCGAAAACGCCGAAGCCGAGGTGGTGGCCTTTGCCCAGGAAGAATCCCACCGCGTGCTGGCCAATGCCCATGCGTTGGACCTGAGCGGCCCCACCGCCGCAGCGCATGCCGACCAGGCGGCGCAAACCTTGGTGGGTGGCCTGTTTGAAATCGTCGAAATCTACGACCCCGCTGGTTTGAAACTGGCCGAACAGCTCACCTCAGAGGGGCGTGCGCTGGAGCACCTGCTGCCCAAGCACGTCCGACCCGAGAGCCTGAAGCCCGAGTACGAAAGCCTGCAGCTGCCCGACGGGCGCTGGGTCATGCGCGTCATGGTGCCCCTCGCGCTGCCGGGGCAGACCCAGCGCACCGGCTACTTTGAAGGCGTGCGCCTGGTGCCCGACTGGCAGCACCGGCAGATCCAGTCCGATGCGCTGGTGGCCGCCCTCATGGCCCTGCTGGCCTCGCTGGCCTGCGGTGCGGCCATCTACCCGGTGGTGATTCACCTGGCGGGCGAGAACGAACGCAAGGCCCTGCAGGTGCTGGAGTCGCACATCGCCATGATGGAGGCGCTGGGCCGCGCCATTGCCAAGCGCGACTCGGACACCGGCACCCACAACTACCGCGTGGCCTGGATGGCGGCCACGCTGGGCGAGTCGCTGGGTTTGTCGGGGGCGGCCATGCAGGCCTTGATTGCCGGGAGCTTCCTGCACGACGTGGGCAAGATCGGCATCCCCGACGCCATCCTGCTCAAACCCGGGCGGCTGGACGCCGCCGAGATGGCCACCATGCGCACCCACGTGGCCCAGGGCGAAGACATTGTGGATGGGGCCGGCTGGCTGGAAGGGGCGGCCGAGGTGGTGTCGTGCCACCACGAAAAATGGGACGGCAGTGGCTACCCGCAAGGGCTGGCGGGTGCCGACATTCCGCTGGCGGCCCGCATCTTTGCGGTGGTGGACGTGTACGACGCCCTCAGCTCCCGCCGCCCCTACAAGGAACCCATGCCCTTTGGGCAGGTGATGGACATTCTGCAAGAGGGACGGGGCCAGCATTTCGACCCCGAGGTGCTGGACCGGTTTGTGGCGCTGGCCCCCCGCGTCCGCGACGCGCTGGAGGGCCAGGGCGAAGAGGCCATCAAGCGCCTGATGACCGACATGATCGAGCGCCACTTCGACACCCTGGTGGACGAGGGCTGAACGGCCCTCGCCCCGGTGCCGCGGTCAGGCGCGGCTCAGGCGCATGCGGTTCATCAACCCGTCCTTGAACACGAAGTGGTGCATCAGCGCCGCAGCGGCGTGCAGGCCAATCAGCCAGTAGCCCAGTTCGCCAATGGCTTTGTGGAGGTCTTCCAGGCTGTGCGCCAGTTCCTTGTTGGTCGCCAGCAGCGCGGGCAGTTCCAGACCAAAGAACGGAACGGGCTTGCCCGCCGCGCTCAGCGTGGCCCAACCCAGCAGGGGCATGCCCACCATGAAGCCGTACAGCGCCAGGTGGCCGATCTTGGCCGCCCATTGCGCCCAGGCCACGTCACTGGCCGCCGCGGGTTGCGGGCCGCTCAGCTTGGCCGCCACACGCAAGGCCACCATCACCAGCACCAGCAGGCCCAGCATGAAGTGGATGGTTTTCATCAGGTTGCGCATGTCGGTGCCCTTGGGGTAGAGCTCGCGCAGGTTGATGCTGGCGAACACCGCCACCATGAGGGCAAGCATCAGCCAGTGGATGAGCACCATGGCCGTGCTGTAACGCGGTTCGGTGGGGGTGGTGAGGTGGGTTTGGGGTTGCATGGCGCAGGGCCTTTCAAGGTTGGGAAGAAGAAACCTGGGTGGCGTTGAGCCGGGTCAGGCGCACCGTCTGCCCGGTGACCGGGTGACGGTAGGCCTCGACCACCGAGCCGTCGTGGGCCACGGCGTAGAACTCGTGGCAATGGCCTTTGGAGACCTTGAACTTCACCAGCAGGTACTGGTCGGCCTGAAAGGCCTCGCGGGCCTGGGCCTCGTTCATCCAGGTGCTGGGCGGGGCCTGCGTGCACACCACCTGTTGGGTGGGCTGGCTGGCCAGTGCCGTTTGAAGCGCACCGCTGCCCAGCACCAGGGCCATGGCGGACCACAGCCGCCGGGGGCTGAGGCATTCGCGGGAAAGCAAGCATGAGAAGTTCATGCCCGCCACTGTAGAAACCCCAGGTGAAATTCAGCTTAAGGGGTCTGGGGATTTACATTTTCAGAATCAAAACTGGCCTTGGCGCTTTTGTACAAAGCGCAAGCAGCTATCAATTTTGATGATTTTTGCGACCCGAGGGATGGCGGGTGGCGTGTCCGATCCGGCGCCACGGCCCGCGCAGCGTCGTCCATCCGGCCAGCAAGGCGGCCAGGCAGGCCAGCGCCCAAGGCCCCAGCGCGGGCACCCCTTCGGTGGCGGATGG
Source organism: Burkholderiaceae bacterium (assembly GCA_036276615.1). Taxonomy (GTDB): domain Bacteria; phylum Pseudomonadota; class Gammaproteobacteria; order Burkholderiales; family Burkholderiaceae_C; genus UBA2334. The sequence goes on along the minus strand of DASUON010000149.1, from coordinate 7,105 downwards.
CATGCCCACACCCACCGGGTCGATGATCTTGCCCAGTTCGTTGCTGCTGTCACCCACCCCGTTGTCGGTCACCGTGTAGGTGATGGTGTGGCCCGCCACCGTGGCCGGGTGCCGGTACCAGCTGGGCGACGCCCCCACCGTGGCCGGGCCGTATTTCCACACCTGCACGTTGGCGGGCAAGGCGTTGGGGTAGGTCAGCGTCACGGTGATGGTGCCGTTGGCGGTGCAGTTCGAGGCGGTGAAGTTCGCCACCCCGTAAGGGAAGGTCACCCCTGCGGGGGGTGTGCCCACCGAGTTGGCGGATTGGTAGGTCACGTTTTGCAAGCCGCAACTGGCTCCTCCGCCACTCAGTGCCGTTTGCACCGTGCCCGCACCGCCGGGGGCCGAGGCTGTGTAGCTGGTGGCCGAGGTGGTGAACACCCGCTTGACGGGCGTGGCTTCCACGTTGTGGCTGGTGTCTTCTGACGCCACGTACAGGGCGTAACGGGTGCCGGCGCTCAGGCCGTTGATGGTGATGCTCTCGGCCACGTTGGCCGACAACGGCAGGGTGCCCGCGGCCACCACCGTCACACCGGCGTAATCGACCCCGGCCCCCACCTGCGCGGACGTGGGGGCCGCCGCCGATTCCGGCACCAGCAGCCACCGGCCCGTGGCCGCCAGGTTGGCCGTCACGTTCACCGTGACGCGGCTGGGGGTGGGGTCGCCGTTCACGCTGACGGTGGAGTGGATGGACGGCGTGGCCCCGGATGCTTGCAAGTTGCTTTGTTCGGCGCTGCAGTACAGCAGCCCGTCATCGGTTTCGGGCGAGGTCTGCTGGCTGCCGCCCGCGCCGAACATCATGGCCACCACATTGGCGTCGCGCAACTCGCCCATGTGGCTGAACAGGGTCTCCACCAGGTTGTCTTTGTAGTGGTTGGGTGTGTTGTTCTGCAGGCTGTTGCCCAGCGGGATTTGCCACAGCACCATGGGCTTGCCGATCAGGTCGGTGACGGTCTTGCTCCAGGTCAGGAAGGACGCAAAGCGGGTGCTGTCCCACCAATGCCAGCTCTGGTTGAGCACGGTTTCGTAGTAGCCGGCGTCGCGGTCGGCCATGTCGGTGACGACAAAGTCACCCTGGTCGGCCCCCAGGGCCAGGAAGAAGGTGGCCATGGCCTGGGCCTCGCTGGGCGAAGTGCCCGCCCAGGGGGACATGTGCAAGCCCACCGCAGCGTTGGGGGCGTAGGTGCGCACCATGCTGATCATGCAGCGGGAAAAACCACCGGCGTTGTCGGGGAATTGCGCGGCGTTGCCGCAATCGGTGGGGTTGCTGGCTGCCACCTTGGCGGGCACCGCCGCGGGGTTGCTGTTGAGCGAGCGCACAAAGCCCCAGAAGTCCGGCTCCACATGCAGCAGGGCCTGGTTGTTGCCGATCTTTTGCAGCAGAAAGCGCCAGTCGTCAAAGTACTGGGTCAGGAACGTCGGGTCGTTGATGGCGGCGACTTCCGTGGTGCCCTCTGACAAGCCCGATGCGGGCAGGATCATGTAGTAGGTGAAGGCCGGGATCTGCGGGCGTGGGGCCGATTGCCAGGTGATCGCTTGCGAGGCCGCCACATGCCGAGTGGCATACAAACCGCCCGGAACCCCTTGTTCCTGCCATCCGCCCCACCACGGACAGTTGGCGCCCACGTTCAGCATGCAGCTGGCGTGGTTGTAGGTGCTGAACGGGGAGGAGTTGATGTAGCGGTAGCGGAGGTCGAATGGTGCCGACGTTGCCGACGTGTCGTCACCCGCAAACCCCACCAACATCTTGGTTCGGCCCATGAACGGGGTGTTCAGCGTGGTGTTGCTGGCGGTGGTGTTGACCGTGCAGCTGGCGGCGTTCAAGGGTTGGATGGGGGCCAGGGTGGCGCAAAAGGCCACCAGGGCGCCGACGAGCGTGTTGGTGCGCATCAAGGTTTTCACGGCTGGAGGGGCGCCACAACTGCACAGCACAGCGGGGTGGGCGCGGAGGCTCACTTATATATTAATTATGTTTTCATTGTGAGGTCGGGGCTTTGGCGGGCGGGTGTCCGCGAGCGCGTCAAGCCCGGGGCAGCTCCAGCACGACACACAGCCCCTGGGCGGGCGCCGGAACCGGGCTCAGGCGCAACTGCCCCTGGTACAGCGTGGCCAACTCATGGACGATGGACAAGCCCAGACCCGATCCCGGGGTGCTTTCGTCCAGGCGCATCCCGCGTTGAAGCAACTGCTCGGGTGGGGTGTCGCCAATGCCGGGACCGTCGTCGCAGATGCTCATTCGCACCTCGTCGTTGGTGCAGGACAGGGTCACCTCCACCCGGGTGCGGGCCCATTGGCAGGCGTTGTCCAGCAGGTTGCCCAGCATTTCGTGCAGGTCCTGCTCGTCAACGGCCACGGCCAGAGGGGCGGTCCCGGGGCGTTCAGGCCCGGGCTTCACCGTCAGGCCCAGGTGCAGCGCCCGGGCCGCATGCACTTTGCCCATCACCCGCAGCAGGCCCTGGAGCACGGGCTCCACCGCGGTGGCGCTGGCCGGGCCGCTCATGCCGGCCAGCGCGGCCGAGCGGGCCCGGCGCAGGTGCCAGTCCACCTGCCGCTGGGCCTTGTCCACCTGCTCGTGCACCTGTTGGGGCAGCTCGTCGGGGGGCGCGTGGTCGGCCGCCTGGCGCAGCACGGCCAGCGGGGTTTTGAGGGCATGGGCCAGGTTGCCGGCCTGGGTGCGGGCGGTTTGCAGGTTGTGGTCCAGGTGGGTCAGTGCCTGGTTGAAACCATCGGCCAGGGGTTGAACCTCGGTGGGCCACTGGCCCTCCAGGCGTGACGCACTCCCGGCGTTGACGCGTTGCAAGGCCCGCTCCAACGCCCGAAGCGGGGCCAGCCCGAACCACAGCTGGGCCAGCACCGCCGTGCTCAGCAGCAGCGCCAGCAGCGACAGCGAGGTGAACAGCACCCCGGAGAAGGCCTCCACGGCTTCGTCCTGCCTTGCGGTGCTGGCGGCCACCGCCAGGGTCCAGCGCTGGCCCTCGGCATCGGTGTCTGAGCGGCTGATGGTCTGCTCCAGCGCCAGCAGCGGCTGGCCGTCGGGGCCGCGCAGCAGGTGGCGGTGCACCTCGCCATTGGGCACGGTGTCGTGGGGCAGGTCCAGGGTCTGGTCCCACAGCGAGCGCGAGCGCTGCACCACCGCGCCGTCGGGCCGTTGCAGCTGCCAGTACAGGCCGCCGTAGGGCTGGGTCCAGCGGGGGTCGCTCAGCAGGGCGGGGTTGACCGTCGGGGTGCCCGTGGGGGTGTCTTCCAGCCGCGCCAGCACCTGGTGGAGCTGGATGGACAGGTCGGCCACGAACTGCTGCTCCACATGCTGGCGAAACAGGTGGTGCAGGGCCCCGCCCGCGAGGGCCAGGGCCAGCAGCATGCCGCCCAGCGTGGCCGCCAGCACCCGGGCTTGCAGCGACTGCCGCCAGGGCAGGGGCGGGGGAGGCGGGGTGCGGGGCATGTCAGGCCAGGCGGTAGCCCATGCCGCGCACGGTCTCGATCAGCCCGGCGGGCAGTTTCTTGCGCAGGCGGTTGATGAACACCTCGATGGTGTTGGAGTCCCGCTCGGCGTCTTGCGCGTACACATGCTCGGTCAGCTCGGTGCGCGACACCACCGCGCCGGGGTGGTGCATCAGGTAGGCCAGCACCCGGAACTCGTGGCTGGTGAGGGTGACGGGCTGGCCGTCCACCGTCACCCGGCCGCTGCGGGTGTCCAGCACCACGGCCCCGGCCGTCAGCAGGGGCGATGCGTGTCCACTGGCGCGGCGGATCAGGCCCCGCAAGCGGGCCAGCAGTTCCTGGGTGTGGAAGGGCTTGGTCAGGTAGTCGTCGGCCCCGGCGTCGATGCCTTCCACCTTTTCGTGCCACTGGTCGCGGGCGGTCAGCACCAGCACCGGCATGTTGCGCCCGGCGGTGCGCCAGCGCCGCAGCACCGACAGGCCGTCCATCTGCGGCAGGCCCAGGTCCAGCACCACGGCGTCGAAGGTTTCCATGTCGCCCAGTGCCCAGGCATCTCGGCCATTGGTGGCCACGTCCACGGCGTACCCGGCCTCTTGCAAGGCCATGTCCACCTGTCGGTTGAGCGCGGGGTCGTCTTCGACCAGCAACACCCTCATGGCGTGGTCCTTTCCTTGGGGCGGCTGTTGGGGTCCAGGAGCGCACCGGTGCGGGCGTCGAGGTGGAGTTTGACGAGGCGGCCACCGGGGTCCAGCTTCTTCACCTCGTACACCCAGCGCCCATGTTTGCGTTCCAGTTCCACTTCCAGGATCTGGCCCGTGCGCAGGGCCTCCACCTGGCCCATCAGCGTGTTCAGGGGCAGGGCTTCGCCGCGCTGCACGGCCTGCAGCGCCCGGTCGTGGTCGGCCTCGTCGGCGTGGGCCACGGACCCGCCCCCGCAGGCCAGTGCGACCCCCACGGCCCATGCGCCCTTGCGGGTGGAGCCCGGCAGGGCCGACAAAAAAGCGGGGAAGGTGCGCATGGTGGGGCGGATTCTGAAGCGCTTTCTCTGAACCGTGGCTGAACGGGACATTCAGGCTTTGTACACCCCCTGGCGGTCAGCATCACGGCCATCGTCACAAACCTTGTGAACCTGAACCCGGAGAACCGACATGACCATGAAAGAGATTCCTGTGTGCGACCTGCAACCCGGCGAAAGCCGCGTGTTCTGGCTGGGGCGCACGCAACTGGGGCGCCTGGTGCACGGGGTGGCTTCGGTCACCGTGGCCGAGGCCGCGCCCCGTGACGCGGCCTCTCCCTCTGATGCGTCGGCCCAGGAGCCGTCATCGGCCACGCTGGCCGCCGCGGGCGACTGGCTGGGGGCCGAATGGCACCACGCCACCCAGGCCGTGCCGGTGTGCGTGACGGCCTGGGCCCCCACCCGGGTGCAGGTGCTGGCGTGGTCTGAGGCGCAGCGCACGCCGTCGCAGGTGCTGACCGAATGCCTGCTGCAACAGCAGCAGCGTGCCGCCACCCGCCTGGCCATGCGCAGCGGCACGGCCGAGCAGCGCTGCCGCGTGGTGGTGGACTTTGTGGCCAGCGGCTGGCCCCGCGCCGACGCCCTGGACGGCGTGCTGGAACTGCCCCCCCTGAAGCTGATGGCCCAATGGCTGGACCTGGCGCCCGAAACCGCCTGCCGCGCCCTGGCCAAGGTGCGTTCGGCCGGGGTGGAGGTGAAGGTGTCGCGCAAGTCGCTGGGTGCCCGGCTGGAGGGGTTGTGGACCCCGCGTTGGCCCCAAGGTGTCACACCCGTGGCCCGCGTGGCGCAATGGGTGGGCAGCGTGGGCACGGCGGTGGTGATGGCCGCATCGGCGGCCCTGTGGGTCCCCGCCAACCCCGCCTGGGCCGGGGACACGACCCCCCAGGCCCAGTTGCAGCGCTGGACCGCCGAGGCCGGAGCCCCCGGACAGGCCGACCGCGGCAAAACCTTCTTTGGCAGCAAACACGGCGGCGAATGGAGCTGCGCCACCTGTCACAACGCCCCACCCACCCAGGAGGGCAAACACCCCAACACCGGCAAGGTGGTGCCCGTGCTGGCCCCGGCCTTCAACGCCCAGGCCTTCACCGACACCGCCAAGGTTGACAAATGGTTCCGCCGCAACTGCAAGGACGTGCTCAGCCGTGAATGCACGCCCGCCGAAAAGGCCGACGTGTTGGCCTACCTGCTGTCCCTCCAACGCTGAACCCTGAGGTCACACCATGCGCCTTCTTCCTCGTCACGTTGCCGTGCTGGCGCTGTGGCTCACCGCCGCCGCCAGCAGCCAGGCCGACAGCGGCCGCCTGCTGCCGCGCGACATGCTGCCCCAGTACCAGGCCGAATGCTCCGCCTGCCACCTGGCCTACCCGCCGGGCTTCCTGCCCGCCGCCTCCTGGACCCGCATGATGGGCAGCCTGGACAAGCACTACGGCAGCGACGCCTCGCTGGACGCCGCCACCGTGCAGCAGATTTCCGGCTGGTTGCAATCCCACGCCGGCACCTACAAGCGCGTGACCAGCGAGCCACCGCCGGACGACCGCATCACCCGTGCCGCCTGGTTCGAGCGCAAACACCGCAAGCTGGACCCGCAGGTGTGGAAACACGCCTCGGTGAAAAGCGCGGCCAACTGCGCGGCCTGCCACACCCGGGCCGACCGCGGTGATTACGACGACGACAACATCACCATGCCCAAAGGCACCTCCGCCTGGTGGAAGGGTGAGTGAGGCCATGACCATGAACACGAACACCCTGTCTTCTTCCGCCGCCGCCGCGGTGCCGTCCCCCAGCCGCACCGCCACGGCCACCCCGGCCCAGCCGACCCGCCGCATCGTCGACGCCGCCACCCGCGCCTTCCACTGGCTGTTTGCCCTGTGTTTTGTGGGGGCCTACCTCAGCGCCGAAAGCGAACGCCTGCGCCTGCTGCACGTGTGCCTGGGTTATGCCATGGCGGGGCTGCTGGTGTTTCGCATCGTCGACGGCCTGGTGGGGCCGCGCCAGGTGCGCTGGTCGGCGCTGTGGAGCAAGCTCTCCGGCGCGGCCACCTGGTTGCGTTCCCTGCCGCAAGCCCGCTCCTGGGCCGACGTCAACCTGCGCCAGGGCCAGAACCTGCTGATGGTGCTGATGGTGGTGGCCCTGATGGCGCTGGTGGTGCCGGTCACGCTGACGGGTTACGCCAGCTTCAACGACTGGGGCGGTGAATGGCTGTCCGAGCTGCACGAAGGCGTGGGCGAGGCCTTCCTGTGGGTGGTGCTGGGCCACCTGGGGGCCTTGCTGGCCATCAGCCTGACACGCCGCCAGAACCTGGCCCTGCCCATGCTGACGGGCCGCACCCCGGGCCGTGGCCCCGACCTGGTCCGCCACAACCGCGTGTGGCTGGCGCTGCTGCTGGTCGTGGCCGTGGCGGGTTACCTGGGCTGGGAATGGACGCAATCCCCCCGCGGCCTGGTGCCCTTGTCCGCGGTGGCGCAGGAGGATTGATGATCATGTTTCATGAGTGAAAAGTGCCTCTGCCGCTTTATTTGAAGGCGTGAGCAGCTACTGAATATATAGCATCTGTGCTGTGCTGTGCTGTGCTGTGCTGTGCTGTGCTGTGCTGTGGTGCGTCACTTCACG
>DASUON010000148.1:0-7681 GCA_036276615.1 Burkholderiaceae bacterium | reverse complement strand
GCGGGCCGAAGAGGAGCTGCGGCGGGCGGCGCTGGTCTACCAGACCAGCAGCGAGGGCATGGCCGTCATGAATGCCCAGGGAGACATCATCACCATCAACCCGGCGTTCACCCGCATCACCGGGTACACCCTGGACGAGGTCAAGGGGCACAACATCTCGCTGTTGAACTCCGGACGGCAAGGCCCCGAGTTTTACGACGGGCTGTGGCACACGCTCGACCAGAAAGGCCGCTGGCAAGGCGAGCTGTGGAACCGCCGCAAGGACGGTTCGCTGTACGCCGAGGCCCTGTCCATCAACACCATCTTCAACACCGATGGCACGCCCCACCAGCGGGTGGCGCTGTTTTCCGACATCACCCAGCGCAAGACCCACGAGGAGCTGATCTGGAACCAGGCCAACTACGACTCGCTGACCGGCCTGCCCAACCGCCGCATGTTCCGCGAGCACCTGGACCAAAGCCTGGCCACCGCCCGCGACACCGAACAGCGCCTGGCCCTGCTGTTCCTGGACCTGGACCGGTTCAAGGAGATCAACGACACCCACGGCCACGATGCCGGGGACTTGCTGCTGCAAACCGCCGCGCAGCGGCTGCGCAGCTGCGTGCGCGAGTCCGACATGGTGGCACGCCTGGGCGGCGACGAGTTCACGCTGGTCATCACCCACTGGCATGACGAACACCGGGTGGAGGAACTGGCCCAGAACCTCATCAAACGACTGGCCGAACCCTTCCACATCGGCAAGGAGACCGAATACCTGTCGGCCAGCGTGGGCATCACCCTGTTCCCCCAGGACGGCGGGGACACCGAAACCCTGCTCAAACACGCCGACCAGGCCATGTACGCGGCCAAACGGCTGGGGCGCAACCGCTGGGAACGTTTCACCCCGGCCATGCAAGAGGCGGCGCTCATGCGGTCTCGCATCGCCCGCGACCTGCGCACCGCCTTGGCCGATGGCCAGTTCTGGCTGGCTTACCAGCCCATCGTCAACCTGCGCACCGGGCACATCCACAAGGCGGAGGCCCTCATCCGCTGGCAACACCCCATCCATGGCCACATCAGCCCGGCCACCTTCATCCCCATTGCCGAAGAAGCCGGCACCATCCAGGACATCGGGCGCTGGGTGTTCGAAACCGCCGCCCACCAGGTGAAGGCATGGCAGACCAGCCTGCACCCCGACTTCCAGATCAGCGTGAACAAATCCCCGCTCCAGTTCCGGGATACCGCCCAGCGCGGCGAGTTGTGGGCACAGCGGCTGGAACGGATGGACCTGAGCACCCACAGCATCGTGCTGGAAATCACCGAAGGTTTGCTGATGGACGCCTCCGATGCCACCCGCGAGCACCTCCACCAGTTGCACGCCGCCGGGGTCCAGGTGGCACTGGACGACTTCGGCACCGGCTACTCGGCGCTGTCCTACCTGCATGAGTTTGAGCTGGACTACCTGAAGATCGACCAGTCCTTTGTGCGCCACCTGCACGGAGCCAGCAAAGATCTGGCGCTGTGCAAAGCCACCATCGTCATGGCCCATGAGCTGGGCATGAAAGTGGTGGCCGAGGGCATCGAAACCGAAGAACAGCGCCAGCTGCTGCGCCACGCCGGGTGCGACTACGGGCAAGGCTACCTGTTTGCCCGGCCCTTGCCCGCGGCGGAATTCCAGGCCCTGGCGCTGGCGCACAATCGCCTGGCCGACCTCCGGCACCATCGGCTGGGCGTCAGCACAGATTGATAGCAAACATCCCAATCGCCAAAAGCGGTAGCTTTCTTTTTCATTGAAAAAATGTCCAACGTCTACGACCAACTCCAAGCCCTGAACATCACCCTGCCGCCCGTGGCGGTGCCCGCCGCGGCCTATGTGCCCTTTGCGCAAACGGGCAAGACCGTGTTCCTGAGCGGCCACATCGCCAAGAAGGACGGCCAGCCGTGGGTCGGTCAGCTGGGTCGCAACATGACCACCGAAGAAGCCAAGGGCGCGGCACGGGCCGTCGCCATCGACCTCATGGGCACGCTGCACGCGGCCGCCCAAGCTGCGGGCACCGACCTCAACGGCGTCAAGCGCATTGTCAAAGTGCTCAGCCTGGTCAACTCCACCGGGGACTACACCGAGCAGCACCTGGTGACCAACGGCTGCAGCGAGTTGCTGGGCCAGGTGTTCGGCCCCGCGGTGGGCGCCCACGCCCGCAGCGCCTTTGGCGTGGCCCAACTGCCCCTGGGGGCGTGTGTGGAAATCGAGCTGATCGCCGAACTGGCCTGACGCCCGTTCAACCGCCCGCCCCGGGGCTCACCCGCCCTTGCGCGGGCGGATCGCCACCTTGACCGTGCGAGACCGCGAGCCAAAGTAGCGTTGGATGTGTTGGATCAGGCGCGGGTCCAACGCATGGTCTGCCGCCAGCAGCAGCAGGCCCTCGTCGTTGACCAGATCGTTCACCAGCACATCACCGGGATGCAGCTCCAACAGCGCCACCTGCGGGTTGGATTCGGCGGTCCCACCCTTGGCCTCCAGCTGAACCCAGGCATCCACCACGTCAGGGTCGTAGCGGGTGCCTTTGAGGCCCTGTGCGCGGACAATGACCTGCTCCAGCGTCACCGGCTGCTCACTCAGCTGGCCTTGCAACAGGTTGTCCACCTCGTTGGCCAGGGCCAGGATGCGGGCCCCCAGCGGAATGCCCTCGCCGCTGAGCCCGTGCGGAAACCCCCGGCCATCAAAACGCTCGTGGTGGGCTCGGATCAGACGGGCGGCGCCCTGGAATTCGGACAAGGGCATCAAGGCCTCTTCGGCCCGGGCCGGGTGCTTGCGGTAGTGCACCAGGTCGTCGGCGTTGAGCAGCCGGATGGGCTTGCGCAGCACGGCGTCGGGCAGGCCCATCTTGCCCAGGTCGTGCAGCAAACCCGCCAGGAACACGTCCTGGCAGTCGGAGGCGGGCAAGCCCATGGCCTGTGCAATGCGGCGGGCCGACGCGGCCACCCGGCGTCCATGCCCGGCCATGGAGCCATCGCGCAACTCCATCAGGCTGGTGAACATGGACACCGTGGCCAGCCAGTTGGCCTTGAGCTTTTCGTTGGCCTGCGCCAGGTCCTGGGTGCGGGCTTGCACCCGTTGCTCCAGTTCGGCGTTCAGGCGCGTGAGGTGCTCGTTCTGCTCACGGGTCAGGGCCTCCAGGCGGGCGCGCTCCAGCAGCAAGAAGCGGTGCTCCATGGCCTGTGCAATCACCAGGGGCAGTTCCACGTCGTTCCAGGGCTTGGACACAAAACGGTGCACCCGCCCTTCGTTGATGGCGGCAATGGTGGACTGCATGTCCGCATACCCCGTCAGCAAAATGCGCGAGGTGTCGGGCCAAGCCTGGTACACCTTCTGCAACAGCGTGGCCCCATCCATTTCGGGCATGCGCATGTCGGACAGCACCACGTCAAAGGGCTGCTGGGCCATGAGCTCCAACGCCTGGGCCCCAGACGAGGCAATGGTCACGTCCCAAGGGTGCCCCCTGAACAAGCGACGCAAGGCCGACAGGATGTTGGGTTCATCGTCCACACACAGCAAGCGCCCGCGAGGCACCGCGGGGGCCTCAGCGGCCGGTGGTGTGGCATCGGAAGCAGAAGGCAGATCGGGTGTCATGGCATGGAAGGGTGTTGAGCCTGAAGCAGCGGCAACCTGATGTGAAACGTGGTGCCCACCCCAGGTTGGCTGTCCACCGTCAGCGTGCCCCCGTGTTTCTGCACGATGCCATACGCGATGGACAAACCCAGCCCGGTGCCCTTGCCCACGGGTTTGGTGGTGAAAAACGGATCGAACACCCGCCCCAGCACCTCAGGCGGCATGCCACAACCGTTGTCCTGCACGTCAATGCAGGCCCATGGCCCCTCAACCCGGGTGCTGACACGGATGGTGCCCCGGCGGTCCGCGGGCATGGCCTGGGCGGCGTTGACCAGCAGGTTCATGAACACCTGGTTGAGCTGTGACAACACACACTCCACCAGGGGCAGCGCGCCATAGTCGCGCACCACGTCGGCGCGGTACTTGATTTCGTTGGCGGCAATGTTCAGGGTGGAGTCCAGGCCCTTGTGGATGTCGGACAGCACAAAATCGGTGTGGTTTTCGGCCCGCGAAAAGTCCTTCAGGTCCTGCACGATCTTCTTGACCCGCGCCGCGCCTTCCAGGCTCTCGTTGATGAGGTTAGGCAGGTCTTCCAGCAAGAAGTCCAGGTCCACCCGCTGGCGCAAATCGGCCAGGCGTTGGCGAACCGCGTCATCGGTCAGGTGGGACTCCGCCTCGCCATAGGCACGCAGCAGCTCGGCCACGTCCTTGGCGTACCCGGCCAGCGAAGACAGGTTGGAATACACATACCCAATGGGGTTGTTGATCTCGTGCGCCACCCCGGCCGACAACTGGCCGATGGAGGCCAGCTTCTCCGCCTGCACCAGTTGCTGGCGGGCATTGATCAGGTCGTGGTTGACCCGCGTCAGCTCGGCATTGCGGGCCACCAGCTCTTCGGTGCGGGCGGCCACCTGCCGCTCCAGCCCCACCTGCGCCTCCATCAGGCGCTGGCGGGCCAGGTTGCGTTCGGTGACGTCCTCCAGCGTCTCGATGGCCCCAATCGCGCGTCCCCGGGCATCACACATCAGTGCCGCGGTGAAGTGCAGCCAACGCCCGTGCGGGCCCAGCGTGGGGAAAAACTTCTCACACTCCATGGCCCCCGGCACCACCGGACTGGGCTGGCAATCGTCCCCATACAGCGCATGGATGCGTGCCATGGGCGACTGGTCCATCTGCAACATCAGGTTGGCCAGGATGGGTCGGGGTTCCGCGTAAAACCCCCGCCACGCCTCATTGGTGCCCACCACCGCATGCGCGGGCACCCCGGTGACCTGGGCGCACGCCCGGTTCCAGTACATCACCCGGTGGTCCACCCCGATCACCAGGGTGGCCACGGGTGCGCCCTCCACCACCTGCTCCAGCAAGGTTTCGGACGCGGCCAGGTCGATGTCGGCCGCCGTGATGGCCCCCACCCCGCGCGAAGCCGCCACCTGCACCGCCAGGTGACACTCGGTGTACGCCTGGGCCGGCGTGTGCCCCGCACGGATGGCCGTGAGCTGGCGCACCATGACCCGGTCATGCGCCACGATGTGCCCCACCAGCCAGTCCACCAGCAATTGCACCAGCGAGGCCACGTTCAAGTCCTCCACCGGCTTGGTTCGCAGGCTGCGGGCCTCCCGTTCGAACGCGCGGTGGGCGGCCACATGCATCAGCTGGTGCCGTCGGTCCACCCGCAGCAGGATCATTTCCTCCTCTTCGTGGGCGAAGTGGGTCTCGGAGTAACTCACCAACTCGTCCAGCAAGGCGCTGATCTCTGCGGGGTGAGAGGCCGCTGAATCCAGCACCTGCAAACGCCCGATCATGTCCACCAGCCGATGGTGCTCCTGGTCAAACACCGGGTGACCCACTTCATACGAAGCATCCCAAACCACCGCCTGCATCCGTTCACTCCTGGTGCGACACGGGCCGCGGCTTGAGCACGTACAAACTACCGGTGGGTTTGGTGCCCACGGTCAGCAACGCGCACTCCACCTGCAGCGCAGGCAACCCCTCGCGGAACATGGTGCACTCCCTCGCCGCCTGCAACTGAGCCAAGGTCGCGGCGTCCAACCACTGGTTGACCTCGGTGCCCAGCACCGGCGCATCGGGACTGCCCAGCAACGCCTCGGCCGCGGCGTTGGAAAACACCACCACGCCATCGATGTCGCAGCCCAGCACCGCCAAGGGCAGGCGATGCAGGATTTCGTGCGCCAGCTTCAGGCTGGCATCGTCGGCCTGCAACCAGCGCCGCTGCTCCTGCACCAGCGCCTCCAGGTGGACGTTGGCCTGGGCCAGCTTGGCGTTGGCCACCTCCAGGTCGCGGCGAAACCGACGGTTTTCGTCCTCCAGCCGCTTGTAGCGGATGGCGCCGGCCACCTGGGTGCGCAACTGCTCGTCTTCCCAAGGCTTGGTGAGGAACTTGTACACCGCCCCTTCGTTGATGGCGGCGGTGACCGACTCCAGCTCGGTGTAGCCCGACAGCACGATGCGCATGGCCTCGGGCCAGCGCGTCTTGACCTGCCGCAGGAACTCCACACCCGTCATGTCGGGCATGCGCTGGTCGGACATGACCAGGTCAAACGACTCGTGCTCCAGCAACGCCAGCCCATCGTGGGGGCTGGTCACGGTCTGGATGTGGTAACCATCGACCCGCAGCAGCCGCTTGAGGGCATTGAGGATGTTGGGTTCGTCATCGACCAGCAGCACCCGGGCGGGTGGCTGGGCAACGGAAGAGCTTGCGTCCATGGGTCAACCAATGCCTTTCTGACACCGACACCCCGGCACGCCGTGGCCCAGGGTTCGCGGTCAAATTGATTGTGCCCCGTTTGGCCCGGTCTGAGCAGCTTTGTCCACGCGCTGCACCGCCTGCACACGGAAGCCAAAACTGCCGTCCTTGCCTTTGCGCCCGCGCGCTGCAGCCGCGTTGTTGAGGCTGCGGATCTCCAGCACCTCTTCCCGCGCCTTGCCGCCCCGCCCCGTGCCACTCAGGCGCACGCTGCGGGTGTAGGCCGCGGCGCCGCCCAGGCTGTCCTTGTCGTCCAAAGACAACAGCATCAGGCCCCGACCGCCTTTTTCCTGCACCTTGAGTTCGGCCAACGGGAAGGTGAGGATGCGCCCCGCCGCCGACACGCAGCACACGTGGGTGGCGGCGTCCACCCCGGGGCCTTGCACCAGCGATGGCGCACACACCGTCTCCCCCTCGGCCAAGGTGATGAACGACTTGCCGGCCTTCAGCCGCGACACCATGTGCTCCACCTGCGCCACAAAGCCATAACCCCCGCTGCCCGACAGCAGCAGCGTGGCCTGGGCCGCACCGGCAAAGTAGTGCTGGGGCTGGGTGCCCGCCTCCAACTCGATGAGGGTGGTGATGGGCTGGCCATCGCCCCGCGCACCGGGCAGGCTGGCCACCGGCACGCTGTACACACGCCCGTTGCTGCCGAAGACCACCAGGGTGTCCACCGTGCGGCATTCCCAGGTGCCGTGCAGGCCGTCACCGGCCTTGAAGGCAAACCCCGCCGGGTCGTGACCATGGCCGGTGCGGGCCCGCACCCAGCCTTTGCTGGACACCACCACGGTCACCGGCTCGTCCACCACCTTGATTTCGGCCACGGCCCGCTTTTCGGCCTGGATGAGGGTGCGGCGTGCATCGGCAAAGGCCTTGGCGTCGGCCTCGATCTCGCGGACCATCAGCTTCTTCAGGCTGTCGGGTTTGGCCAAAATCTCGGTCAAATCGGCCTTCTGCGCTTTCAGATCCTGAAGTTCTTGCTCTATTTTCAGGTACTCCAACCGGGCCAATTGGCGCAGGCGGATTTCCAGGATGTCTTCGGCCTGCCGATCGCTCAGGGCAAAACGTTCGATCAGCGCGGGCTTGGGCTCGTCGCTGTGGCGGATGATGGCAATCACCTCGTCGATGTGCAGCAGCACGATGTGCCGCCCCTCCAGGATGTGGATGCGGTCCTCCACCTTTTGCAGCCGGTGCTGGCTGCGCCGGGTGATGGTGGTCTGGCGGAAGCTGATCCACTCGGTCAGCATCTGGCGCAGCGTTTTCTGCGTGGGCCGCCCATCCAGCCCCACCAGCGTGAGGTTGATGGGGGCCGAGGTTTCCAGGCTGGT
>DASUON010000147.1:0-12294 GCA_036276615.1 Burkholderiaceae bacterium | reverse complement strand
CACGGGTTGTGGGCCACACAGCATGGCGGGGGCTTGCCCCGCCGCCGCCATGGCTTGGCGGTTGGCCCGCCAAAAGGCGTGCACCTGCAAAGTCATTTCGGCCAATGCATTGGCAACCCGCCGGTTTTTTTCAGCGTCACGCCCCAGGGCCGCCAGCGCTTGCTCCCCGTCTGCGGTACCGTACACCAGCACCGGGGCCAGCAGGCCGGGCTGCTTCAGCAGCAACGGCATCCATGACGCTTGGTCCAAGTGCATGGCCAAGTGGTAACCCACGCACCAATCATCCGGGAAGGGCTCAGGCTCTTCCCCTTGAATGATTGACTTGGCCATCAGCAAGGGGAGGTAGCTCTCGGGGGCATGGTTCAGCGCATGGTGGATGGCGTTGTACTGCGCCATGACAAGGCCCAGCACAGTCTGGGCTTCTTGCTCGGACCGGAACGCAGGGGGCTCCTGGCCATGCTCGGTGTCCCAAACCCAGCGAAGCCACGCGCTGGGCATGACGAGCGTGGGGCCGGACACGATGGCGGCCAAAAAGCCATCGAGCATGCTGGCGCACATGGTGTGCCGGGGGCCGTCTTCCCGCACCAGGAAGGCGTCCAGCGTTTCACATTCAGTGGCGGACCAGAAAGGAGGCGTGTTCATCAGCGCATTGTCGCAAAGCGCCAAACCCGCCCCCGACACCTCAAAACAGGTCCACGTCCATGCCTTCCTTGACCTGTTCGATCAGCTCGCCGCGGGCCACCAGATCCTGGTAGCTGCACACCTGGTTGCGGCCATGGGATTTGGCGTAGTACACCGCCTCGTCGGCGCGGCCAAAGGCCTCGCTGGGGATGTCGTTGGGGTAGACCTTGGACACCCCGATGCTGGCGGTGATGGTGCCCACCTGCGGAAACCGGTAGCCCTGGATGGTGGTGCGCAACCGCTCCAGCACGCGCAGGGCGTCGGGCTCGTTGTCGCAGCGCATGAGCATCACGAACTCTTCGCCACCAAAGCGGTACAGCTGGTCGCTGTAGCGAAAACACGAGCGCATGAGGCGGGCCACCAGCAGCAGCACCTCGTCACCGATCAGGTGGCCGTAGTTGTCGTTGACGCGTTTGAAATGGTCGATGTCCAGCACCGCCAACCAGGCCCCACGCTGGGCCGCCGCCTGCCGCCGCTCGGGGTTCAGGGTGGGCGACTGCACAGCCCCCAACCCCGCGGCGGCCTTGATGAAGGCCAGGTCGAAGGTCTTGCGGTTGAGCAGCTCGGTGAGGGTGTCTTTCTCGCCGTAGTCCAGCAGCGACACCACGTTGCCGTAGAAACGGAACAGGCCATGGAGCACCTCGCTGTTGGCAGGCTCCAACGCCTGGGCCGACTGCACCTCCATCAGCACCGACGACAGGCCCGACAGCGCAAACACCGTGGTGAACGGCCCCGAGCCCTCGGTCTGGATGTGTCCGGTCACCACCGCCTGTTGCAGCAGCGGGCGCGACGCCAGCAGCGGCAGGCTGGACCACTGCGGGTGCGGGTCCATCAGCGTGGCGTGTTCGTCGGTGACGGATTGGCTGAGCACCGGCATGCAGCGGTTGACCAGCCCTTCGGCCACCACCCGGTACAGGACCACGCGTTGAATCTGGCCTGGCAAGCACTGAAAAGCCAGCTTGACCAGGGCCTGTTCCAAGGCATCCCGGTCTCGCAGGCCTGTCATGGTGGCCAAACTGTGGGTCAGCGCTTTCATTTTTGTCATTGTTGAAGTGACACCAGCGTATCACGGGCTCCAACGCGCACCAATTCAGGGATTCACCCATCTGTGACCGCCAGACCACAGCAAGACGCGAGCCAATCCCTAAAATGCCTGGCTTTCCAGCCTGCATCTGCACCATGAGCACCCCACGCCGCCTGTTCGTCACCACCGCCCTGCCGTATGCCAACGGCCATTTCCACATCGGCCACATCATGGAGTACATCCAGGCCGACATCTGGGTGCGGTTCCAGCGCATGCGCGGGCACGAGGTCAACTTCGTCTGCGCCGACGACGCACACGGTGCGCCCATCATGATCGCCGCCGAAAAGGCGGGCGTCACGCCGCAGCAGTTCGTGGCCAACATCGCCGCGGGCCGCAAGCCCTACCTGGACGGTTTCCACATCAGTTTCGACAACTGGCACAGCACCGACGGCCCCGAGAACCACGAGCTGGCCCAGGCCGTCTACAAGGACCTGAAGGCCAACGGCCTGATCGAGACCCGCACCATCGAGCAGTTCTTCGACCCCGACAAGGCCATGTTCCTGCCCGACCGCTTCATCAAGGGCGAGTGCCCCAAGTGCGGTGCCAAGGACCAGTACGGCGACAACTGCGAGGTCTGCGGCGCCGTCTACGCGCCCACCGAGCTGAAGAACCCCTACTCCGCCCTGTCCGGGGCCACACCGGTGCTGAAACACTCGGACCACTTCTTCTTCAAGCTGTCGGACCCGCGCTGCCTGGATTTCCTGAAGACCTGGACCACCAGCGGTGCCGTGCAGCCCGAGGTGCTGAACAAGATCACCGAGTGGATCGCCCCCGGCGACGACGGCAAGCCCAAGATGGGCGACTGGGACATCAGCCGCGACGCGCCCTACTTCGGCATCGAGATTCCCGACGCGCCGGGCAAGTACTTTTATGTGTGGCTGGACGCGCCCATCGGCTACTTGGCCTCGCTGAAAAACCTGTTCGGCAAGCAAGGCAAGGATTACGAAGCCTTCGTGGCCGACCCGGCCACCGAGCAATATCACTTCATTGGCAAGGACATCATCACCTTCCACACCCTGTTCTGGCCCGCCATGCTGCACTTCAGCGGTCGCAAGGTGCCCAACGCGGTGTTTGTGCACGGCTTCCTGACCATCAACAATGGCGAGAAGATGAGCAAGAGCCGAGGCACTGGCCTGGACCCGCTCAAGTACCTCAAACTGGGCATGAACCCCGAGTGGCTGCGCTACTACCTGGCCGCCAAGCTGAGCAACAAGAACGAAGACGTCGACTTCAACCAGGACGACTTCATGCTGCGGGTCAACAGCGACCTGGTGGGCAAGTTCGTCAACATCGTCAGCCGCTCGGCGGGCTTCCTCACCAAACGTTTTGACGGCGTGCTGTCCACCGCCGCCGACGAGCAAGGTGCCGCGCTGCTGGCCGACATCCGCTCGGCAGCCGACACCGTGGCCACGCTCTACGAAGGCCGCGAGTACGGCAAGGCCATGCGCGACATCATGGCGCTGGCCGACCGCGTCAACGCCTACGTGGACCAGCACAAACCCTGGGACCTGGCCAAGGACCCCGCACAAGGCGAACGCCTGCACCAGGTGTGCTCGGTGCTGGTCAACGCCTTCACGCTGCTGGCGCGTTACTTGGCCCCCGTGCTGCCCTCGCTGGCCGCCCGCGTGGCTGAGCTGACCGGGGCCGACCTGGGCACCTGGGGCGCGGTGGCCGCCGACGTGGCCCGCATCAACCCCTACCAACACCTGATGCAGCGCGTGGACCCCAAGCAACTTGAAGCATTGTTTGAGCATCCAGAGCTTGCCAATCAAGCGCAAGAAGCTACCAAAACAGAAGCAAACAACGCCAAGAAGCCCGCGAAAGCCGCGGCCGCCCCCGCGGCTGATCCCAACGCCCCTGGCGGTGAAGCGCTGGCCCCCACCATTTCCATCGACGACTTTGCCAAGGTGGACCTGCGCATCGCCAAAATTCTGGCCTGCGAAGCGGTGGAAGGCAGCACCAAGCTGCTGCGCCTGACGCTGGACGTGGGTGAGAAGGACGAAGCCGGTCAGCCCAAGACCCGCAACGTGTTCAGCGGCATTGCCAGCATGTACCAGCCCGAACAACTGGCGGGCCTGCTGACCGTGGTGGTGGCCAACCTGGCCCCGCGCAAGATGAAGTTCGGCCTGTCCGAAGGCATGGTGCTGGCCGCCAGCCACGCCGACGAAGGGCAGACCCCCGGCATCTTTGTGCTGCAACCCTGGCCCGGTGCCACGCCGGGCATGCGCATTCACTGAGCGGGCACGGCACCGCTGGGCGTGGGTTGGACCCGGGGGACCCGGGTCACCCACCACGACGCCACCACCATCAACACCCCACCCAACCAGCCTTGGGGCGTGAGCGACTCACCCAGCCACACCACCGCCAGCAGCGCACCAAACAGCGGTTCGCTGCCCATCAGCAGCGCCACCTGGCTGGGCGGCGTACGCACCACCGCGTGGTTCTGGGCAAAAAACGCAAACACCGTGCACAGCAACACCAGGTAGGCCGTGCCACCCCAGAACGCGGGCTGCACGGGCACAGGGTGGAAGGTCCACCCCTGCTGCACCACCAGCAGGGCCAGGGTGCCCAAGGTCATCGCCCCCATCTGCACGGCGGTGAGCGTGAGGGCGGGAAGCGGGTGGCGTTGACCATGCCGCCGCGTCAGGCACACCATCACGCCCCGCAGCAAGGCGGCCAGCACCATCAAGGCGTCGCCCCAGGCCCAGTCACCGCCACCGCCGTGCTGAAAGGCCAGCAACCCGGCCCCCACGCAGCACACGCCTGCCGCCCCCCACACCGCGGCGGCAGGCCGCTTCCCCAACAGCACCCATTCGCACAGCGGGGTGAAGGCCACGCACAGGCTGATGAGGAAGGCCGCCTTGGCCGCCGTGGTCTGTGTCACGCCAAAGGTCTCCGCCATAAAACTGGCCAGCAACACGCCCCCCAAACCGGCAGCGCCGCCAACCGCACGCCAATCCGGCTGGTGCAGCAAGGGCCGCAATGCGGGCAGCAGCACCAGAAAGGTCAGGCCAAAGCGCAGCACCAGAAACTCCAGCACCGGCAACTGCTGGGTGGCCACCTTGGCAGCCACGTAGCTGCCACCCCAGATGGCGGCCACCAGCAGCAACATGAGCTGCGCGGTGGTGTCCCCC
Organism: Burkholderiaceae bacterium; assembly: GCA_036276615.1. Classification (GTDB taxonomy): domain Bacteria; phylum Pseudomonadota; class Gammaproteobacteria; order Burkholderiales; family Burkholderiaceae_C; genus UBA2334. The sequence goes on along the minus strand of DASUON010000147.1, from coordinate 7,395 downwards.
GCAAAGACGGGGGCGGGGGCCGAGGTGGCGGGAGCAGCGGGGCGGGACATGCGGTTTTCTCCGTGTGAAACAAGGTGGGGATTGTCAAAACGCCACCCCAGCCGCACTAGACTGCCCGCCTGAACAGGAGATGTGCGTGGCGGGAACAAATGAGTGGGCAGGCGTGCTGCAAGAGCTGGTCACCTTCGTTCAGGTGGTGGAAGCAGGCGGGTTTTCTGCCGCGGCAAGGCGCTTGGGGCAGACGCCGTCGGCGGTCAGCCGCCAGATGGCCCGGCTGGAGCGCACGCTGGGGGTGCAACTGCTGCGCCGCTCCACCCGGCTGGTGCAGCCCACCGAGGCCGGGTTGGAGGTGTTTGCTCAAGGGCGCCAGATGGTGGCCGCCGCCCAGGCCGCGCTGGAAGTGGCCGAGGGCCACCAGCGCCTGCCCCAAGGGCAGGTGCGCATCAGCGCGCCCAAGGCGTTTGCCCGCCATGTGCTGCACCCGCACCTGCTGACGTTCATGGCCCAACACCCGGCGGTGGACGTGCACTTGGTGGTGACCGACCGCGACGTGGACCCGGTGCGCGAAGGGGTGGACCTGGTGGTGCGCCTGACCGAGCAGCCGCCACTGCACCTGGTGGCCCGACCCCTGATGCCGGTGCGCCAGATCCTGGTGGCCAGCCCCGCCTACTTGGCCCCACGGCCCGCCGTGGCCACCCCGCACGACCTGCTGCTGCACGACTGCCTGGCCCTGGGCGAACTGGAGCGCGATAACCGCTGGCAGCTGCAACGCGGCGCAGAAAGCGTGGAACTGTCGGTGAAGGGCCGCTACACCACCAACCACAGCGAGCTGCGGCTGGACGCCGCCTGCTCCGGGCTGGGCGTGGCCTGCGTGCCCGACTTCCTGGCCCGCAACGCCTTGCAGGCGGGCACCGTGGTGCCGGTGCTGCCCGACTGGAAGGTGCAGGCCAACTACCAGGGGCTGGCCTACCTGCTGTTTGCCCCCACCCGCCACAAGGTCCCCCGGGTGCGGGTGCTCATCGACCACCTGCTGGACGCCCTGGCCGCCCCGGTGGCCCCGACGATCCCCGATGCCTCAGATCAGCCCCCGGTGTAACGCCCCGGGCGGTGGTTGATCCACAAAAACACGTTCATCACCACCGCCGCCAGCACCGAGTAGGCCACCCGCTCCAGCGGCACGGCAAACACGGCCAGCATCAACACGGTGCAGTCGATCATCAGCTGCACCTGTCCGGCGCGGATGCCGTGGCGGTTTTGCACGTACAGCGACACGATGGTGGCCCCGCCCAGGCTGGACTTGTGCCGCGCCAGGAACAAGCACCCCGCCCCCAGCAGCAGCCCGCCCAGCACGGCGGCATACTCCGGGTTGAGGTGATCCACGTGCATCACATGTGGAAACAGCTCGGTCAACGCCGACAGCAAGGCCACCGAGCAAAAGGTCTTCAGCGTGAACTCGCGGCCCATGCGCGTCCAGGCGAACCAGTAAAACGGCAGGTTGAGGGCAAAAAACAGCTTGCCGAAGGTGATGTCGCTGACGTAATGCAGCAAAAACGCCACGCCCGCCGTGCCTCCGGTCAGCAGCCCCGCCTGCTGGAACAGCATGAGCGCCATGGCCACGAACAAGGTGCCCGCAAACAGGGCCTGCACGTCTTCGTGCAAGCTGTGGTGCAAGGTTGGAACCGGGGCGGCGGGTGTGGCAATGGACGAGGTGGACATGGCGACCAGGGATGGGGAAGCAAAATCAGGGTTTACCCGACTTGTGGCCGGGGCGCGTAGTGTCCAGCAAATGCCATGCCAGAAACCGACTGGCCACTGCACCGTCAGGGTTGTGCGCCGCAACCCGCCTTAAAATCGCGGGCTTCCCAGACCGCACTGCACCATGTCCATCTTCGCCCGCCCCCACTACACCTCCGACGCCACCGATTTCCTGGAGTCGCTCAAGGCCAGCCGCCCCGACCTGGAGCAGCGTCAGCGCGAAGGCCGCGCCCTGTTGTGGGACAAGGCCATCGACCGCACCGTGCAACAAGACCTGCAAGCCGGTCAGGTGGCCCAGAAGCCCTACCCCTACCAGGCCGGTCCTTCCGAGCACTGAGCCCCGCACCTGAATGACCGAGCCGACCGCCACCGACCTGCCCGAGGTGGTGGACCATGTGGCCGTGGCGCGGCTGTATGGCGAACCGCTGTTCGCCATGCCGCAGGACCTGTACATCCCGCCGGATGCGTTGCAGGTGTTCCTGGAGGCCTTTGAAGGGCCGCTGGACCTGCTGCTGTACCTGATCCGCAAGCAGAACTTCAACATCCTCGACATCCCCATGGCCGCCGTCACCCGGCAGTACCTGGGTTATGTGGAGGAAATCCGCGCCCGCAACCTGGAGCTGGCGGCGGAATACCTGCTGATGGCGGCCATGCTGATCGAAATCAAATCACGCATGCTGCTGCCCACCCGCACCACGGCAGAAGGTGAAGAGGTGGATGATCCCCGCGCCGAGCTGGTGCGCCGCCTGCTGGAGTACGAACGCATCAAACTGGCCGCCCAGCGCCTGAACGAAGTGCCGCAAATGGGCCGCGACATGTTGGCCGCGCAGGTGTATGTGGAGCAGTCGCTCACCCCGCGCTTTCCCGACGTGTCCGCCGACGACCTGCGGGCCGCCTGGGCCGACATCGTGCAGCGGGCCAAGCTGGTGCAACACCACCACATCAGCCGCGAGGAACTGTCGGTGCGCGAGCACATGAGCCTCATCCTCAAGTCACTGCAGGGGCGGCGCTTTGTCGAGTTTGGCGACCTCTTCGACCCCAGCCGCGGCCTGCCCGTGCTGGTGGTGACCTTCATTGCCATGCTGGAACTGGCCAAGGAAACGCTGCTGGAGCTGACCCAGGCCGAGGCGTTTGCCCCCATTTACGTGCGCCTGGCCTACAGCCCCAGCTGAAATGGCCTCTGGCGCTTGTATTCATTGAACCTTTTGCTCTGGTTTTTGAAATGACTCAAACCCTGGATTTCGACGTGGTCATCGTCGGCAGTGGACTGGCGGGCCTGACCGCCGCGCTGCAGCTGGCCCCCACCCACCGCGTGGCCGTGCTGACCAAGCGTGAACTGGCCGACGGCGCCAGCGGCTGGGCACAAGGTGGCATTGCCGCGGTGATGGACACCACCGACACCTTCGACAGCCATGTGCAGGACACGCTGGTGGCCGGGGCCGGTCTGTGCGACCTGGAGGCCACCCAGCAGGTGGTGGAAAACGCCCCCACCGCCATCCGCTGGCTGCGCAGCCTGGGCGTGCCGTTTTCCACCCAGGACGGCACCGAGGACGGCGAGCTGCACCTGACCCGCGAGGGCGGCCACAGCCACCGCCGCATCGTGCACGTCACCGACGCCACCGGCGCGGCGGTGCAGGCCACGCTGCTGGAGCACGTGCGGGCCAACCCGCGCATCCAGGTGTTTGAGCACCACATGCTGGTGGACCTCATCACCAACCGCCGCATGGCCAGCGGGCTGCCCCGCCCCGGCCAGCCCGTGCGCTGCCACGGCGTGTATGCACTGGACGAAGAGCGCGACGAGGTGGTCACCTTCCGCGCCCCGCACACCATCCTGGCCACCGGCGGCGCGGGCAAGGTCTACCTGTACACCACCAACCCCGACACCGCCACCGGCGACGGCATTGCCGCCGCCTGGCGCGCCGGTTGCCGGGTGGCCAACATGGAGTTCATCCAGTTCCACCCCACCTGCCTGTACCACCCGCACGCCAAGAGCTTCCTCATCAGCGAAGCGGTGCGTGGTGAAGGCGGCAAGCTGCTGCTGCCACCCGAAGTGGGCGGCGGGCGCTTCATGCCCCAGCACGACCCGCGCGAGGAACTGGCCCCACGCGACGTGGTGGCCCGCGCCATCGACTTCGAGATGAAGAAACACGGTGTGGACTGCGTGTACCTGGACATCAGCCACCAGAGCCCGCAGTTCCTGGAAGAGCATTTCCCCAACATCAAGGCCCGCTGTGCGGAGCTGGGCATCGACATCACCCGCCAGCCCATCCCCGTGGTGCCCGCCGCGCACTACACCTGCGGCGGCGTGGTCACCGACCTGGCCGGGCGCACCGACATTGCGGGCCTGTATGCCGTGGGCGAAACCACCTGCACCGGCCTGCACGGGGCCAACCGGCTGGCCAGCAACTCGCTGCTGGAGTGCATGGTGTTTGCCAGCGCCACGGTGCAGGCCATCGGCCAGGAGGCCGCCGCACCGGTGCCCGAGTTGCCCGGCTGGGACGACAGCCGCGTGACCGATGCCGACGAGCTGGTGGTCATCCAGCACAACTGGCACGAGCTGCGCCGCTTCATGTGGGACTACGTGGGCATTGTGCGCACCACCAAACGCCTGGAACGGGCGGCCCACCGCATCACCCTGCTGCAACGCGAAATCCAGGAGTTCTACGCCCAGTTCCACGTCACCCGCAACCTGCTGGAGCTGCGCAACCTGGTGCAGGTGGCCGACCTCATCGTCATGTCCGCCCTGATGCGGCGCGAAAGCCGGGGCCTGCACTACAGCCGCGACTTCCCCGACACCGACCCGGTGGGCAAACCCACGGTGCTGGTGCCCCCTCCGCGCTGAGCGTGAACGCATGACCTACAGCGTCAAGGAAATTTTCTACACCCTGCAAGGCGAAGGCGCACAGGCGGGCATGCCCGCGGTGTTTTGCCGCCTGACGGGCTGCAACCTGTGGTCGGGCCGCGAGGAAGACCGGGCTCAGGCCGTCTGCCGTTTCTGCGACACCGACTTTGTGGGCACCGACGGCACCCTGGGTGGCAAGTACCCCACGGCCCAGGCCCTGGCCGATGTCATCGCCGCCCAGTGGCCGGTGGCCGAGCACACGCACCGGCTGGTGGTGGTCACCGGGGGTGAGCCCTTGCTGCAACTCGATGCGGCCCTGCTGGAGGCGCTGCACGCCCACGGTTTTCGGGTGGCGGTGGAATCCAACGGCAGCCTGCCCGCCCCCGAGGGCATCGACTGGCTGTGCATCAGCCCCAAAGCCGGTGCGCCCTGGGTGCAGCGGCAAGGACAGGAGTTGAAAGTGGTGTGGCCTCAAGCCGGGCTGGACCTGGACACCCTGGCCACCGAGGGCCACTTCACCCACCGCTTTCTGCAACCCCTGGATGGCCCGGCCATGCCGGGCCGCCCCGATGCCTTGACCGAGTGCATCCACCATTGCCTGCGCGACCCGCGTTGGCGACTCAGCCTGCAAACCCACAAGATCAGCGGCATCCGCTGACCCCTGGCATGACCTCACCCTTGACACCTTCCACGCCACCGCAGATGACGGTGAGCCAACGGTTCTTTTTTGACGCCGCCCACACCCTGGAGCGCGACATCGAAGCCGAAGGCAGCCGCCGCATCCACGGCCACACCTACCACGCCGAAGTCAGCGTCCGCGGCCCGCTCAACCCCCAAAGCGGCATGGTGCTGGACCTGGGCTGGCTGCGCCAGCACCTGCAGGCCGTGCGCGAGCAACTGGACCACCACCTGCTGGACGAGGTGCCCGACCTGGGTACCCCCACCCTGGAAAACCTGTGCTTGTTCATTGCCCGGCAGCTGGCCCATGTGCAGCCACCGCTGGCCCAGGTCCGGGTGTGGCGCGACGCCGTGGGCGACAGCTGCACCCTGCACCTGTGAGCCCCCTGGCCGTGCACACACGGATAATCGCCGCTTCGTTTTTTTCAAAGGAGCCACGGTTGTGGCTGTTCACCCCATGCTGATGTCCCGTCGTCTCGCCCTGTCCCTGGTGGCCGCTTCTGCCGGTCTGCTGCTGGCTGCCTGCAACAAGCCCGCCCCCGAAGCCGCAGCCCCTGCGCCGACCCCGGCACCCGTGGCCGCCCCCACGCCTGCACCGGCCCCCAAAGCCCTGACCGTGGGCACCGACCCCACCTACGCCCCGTTTGAATTCCAGAACGAAAAGGGCGAAATCGTGGGTTTTGACATCGACGTCATGCGCGCCGTGGCCGAAAAAGCCGGCATCACCGTGGAATTTGTGTCCACCCCCTGGGAAGGGGCCTTCAACGCCCTGGCCCAAGGCGACCGGGACCTGCTGATTTCCGCCGTCACCATCACCGACGAACGCAAGCAGACGCTGGACTTCAGCGACAGCTACTTCGACGCCCACCAGCTCATCGCCGTGCCTGAAAAGTCCACCGTGACCAAGCTGGACGACCTGAAAAAGCGCAAGGTGGGCGTGCAGACCTCCACCACCGGCGAAGAGGTGGTGGCCAAGCTGCAAGGCAAGAACAGCGCCAACATCAAGCGTTTTGAATCCACCCCGCTGGCCCTGGCCGAACTGGCCGCTGGCGGCGTGGACGCGGTCGTGGCCGACAACGGCGTGATCGACAACTACGTGGTCAACAACCCCGGTGCCAAGTTCAAGGCCATCAACGACACCAGCTTTGCCCCTGAGCAATACGGCATTGCCGTGAAGAAGGGCAACACCGAACTGCTGCAAAAGATCAACACGGCCCTGGCCGCCATCAAGGCCGATGGCACCTACCAGAAGATCCACGACCAGCACTTCAAAGGCGCGGCCAAGTAAGCCGCGGCACCACCGAAGGACGCGGCCATGACGTGGCGTTGGGACATCCTGGCGGGCTACGGCCCCTTGTTTGCGCAGGGGCTGTGGATGACGGTGCAGCTCACCGTGATTGCACTGGTGGCCGGGTTGCTGCTGGGCGTGTCCGTGGGGCTGGTGGGGGCCGATGCGCTGCCGTCCACACCCCACCCCTCGCCGCTGGCCCGGTGGGGGCTGCGCACCCTGCGCGTGCTGACCACGGCCTACGTCACGTTTTTCAGGGGCACGCCCCTGTTCGTGCAAATCCTGCTGGTGCACTTTGCCCTCATGCCCACCCTGATCCACCCGGACCACGGTTGGCTGCTCAGTGGCGAACTGGCGCGGGAATTTCGCCAAAGCCATGGCGCGTTTTTCTCCGGTGCCTTGGCCCTCAGCCTCAACGCGGGGGCCTACATCTCTGAAATTTTCCGCGCAGGCATCCAGAGCATCCACGGCGGACAAGCCGCGGCGGCCCTGAGCCTGGGCATGACGCCCTGGCAAGGCATGCGCCATGTGGTGCTGCCCCAGGCGTTCCGGCGCATGGTGCCCGCGCTGGTGAACGAGGCCATTGCCCTCGTCAAGGACTCGTCGCTGGTCTCGGCCATCGGGCTGTTGGAGCTGGCCATGGCGGCCCGCACCGTGGCCGGTGCCTACTCCCGCTACTGGGAGCCCTACCTGGCCATTTCTGCGCTGTACCTGGTGCTGACCTGGCTGTTGTCGCTGCTGGCCAAACGGCTGGAAGCCCCTGAGCACACCCGGGGCCGCTGACCCCTTTTTTCTCCCCGCCCTCACCATGACCCAGGCTGCCCTGCACGAC